>JAYWEN010000186.1:0-21215 GCA_043779245.1 Elusimicrobiota bacterium
CATTGATTATGTGCATGAAGCCCGATTGGCAACCCCAAAGGCCCTTCACTATGAGCCTGAAGATTTATTTCTCACCAGACTCAAAAACACATTTGGAGAGCGCATCATAAATTCCCAATTGAATGAAAGTCCGCATAGATGATGGATCTGGGGAAAACCACTTGGGCTAGGCTACGATTGGATCGTTTTTTTAAGTTGAGAGATTAAGGCGTCGAAATCATCAAGAGAATAGAACTCCAACTTAACCCACCCTTTCTGTGAAGATGTTCCGGTGGTGTGGATTTCGATTTTGCGCGTAAGCGTGCGTTGGAGATCTTCCTCTAAATGACGAACTTCGGCCGAGCGGGTTTCGTATCCCGAAATTCTTAGATGCTCGGGAGTTTTCCCCTTTTTGTGATCGCGGGCCGCTTGTTCGACGTGTCGGACAGTAAGGCTATTCGAAAGAATTTGATCAAATAAATCTTTTAGTGCCTTGGGATCCTCGACGGCAAGAAGCGCTTTGGCATGGCCAATGGAAATCGCGCCATCGCGAAGGGCTTGCTGAATCTCTAAAGAAAGTCCGAGCAAGCGCAGCATGTTGGCGACGACTGTTCGATCTTTTCCGACGACCTGAGCAATTCCTTCTTGCGTCAAATGAAATTCATCCTGCAACCGTTTAAAACCTTCCGCTAACTCCACCGGATTCAAATCTTCGCGCTGAAGATTTTCGATGAGCGACATTTCAAAGCGTTCGGATTCCGTTCCGGTTCGAACAACGACGGGGATTTCTTTTAGCCCAGCAATCTGGGACGCGCGGAAGCGGCGTTCTCCGGCGATGATTTCATAAAGTCCACCTTCAAGAGGCGAAACAACGATCGGTTGAAGAATTCCTTTTTGCTTGATGGAGGCGGCCAAATCTTTGAGCGCGTCTTCCGTGAAATGGCGCCGCGGCTGCTTGGGGTTGGCGCGAATCCTATCTATAGGAAGTAAATTGGTTGCGGCCGGCGCTTTGGCGGCTCCCGCGGATACATTGGCTACGGCGTCATCAGAAATTAAAGCTCCAAGTCCTTTACCGAGTGCTGATCTCATAATAGGGGCCTCCATCCTTTATCACCCTCTCCCTTCTGGGGAGAGGGTTGGGGTGAGGGTGCACGTTCTGCCGTACACGCCTCTAGAATTACTTGAACAACACCATCTGGGTTCAACAATAAATCGTTATCCCAGAACCTAAGTACGCGATAACCTTGTTTCTCAAGAAAAAGAGTTCGGGATTCATCATAGGCAATTTGTTTCTGATCATGACTTCCATCCAACTCAATAATTAACTTAGCCCTCGGACAATAAAAATCTGCGATATAGGGACCAATCGGATGCTGACGGCGGAACTTAAGTCCGACGAATTGTCGGCCACGAATGAGCCGCCAAAAAGTAAATTCAGATTCTGTTTGATTACGTCGAAGATAGCGTGCAAAAGTAGTTTTACGAGTCGGAGCTGCCATTGTCATGAAGAAGCTTCAACAGGAGAAGACGCTTGAGTATCATTTTGTAGAGCTGTAGTAGTTTGCCCCTCACCCGAAGCTTCGCTCGCCCTCTCCCTCGACGGGGAGAGGGAATTCTCATGTCGCGCCAAAAATTCTTTGGCCAATTTTTCGTAGGCTTCGGCACCTTTCGAATTTTTGTCATACGTCGTAATCGGTTTACCAAAACTGGGCGCTTCGGCGAGTCGAATATTGCGCGGGATCATCGTCTCGTACACTTTGTCTTTCAAAATCTTCTTCACTTCATCGATCACTTGCATCGTGAGATTCGCGCGTGGATCCACCATCGAAAATAATAGTCCCTCAATGAATAGAGACGGGTTGGATTTCTGCCGCACAAATTGGATCGTCTTATAAAGTTGGGCAAGTCCTTCGAGCGCGTAGTATTCGCATTGCATCGGGATAAGCACGCTTTCGGCGGCAGTAAAGGCGTTAATCGTGATCAAACCGAGCGAAGGAGGCGTATCTATAATAACGAAATCGTATTGATTTATATAGTCGTTTTGATTAAATGCATCGGCCAATTTGAACTCTCGGCGCTCAGCATTCACAAGCTCAATTTCGGCTCCCACTAATGAAAGATTAGCTGGCGCGATTCGCACGCCTTGAGTTGGAGTGTCAACAACAATTCCTTCCAACCACTCTTTCCCAATGAGGACATCATAAATACTTCGTTCAACTAAATTTTTGTCGAGCCCTATTCCTGATGTGGCATTGGCTTGTGGATCCAAATCAATAAGCAAAACATTTTTTCCGAATTGACCGAGGAATGCGGCAAGGTTTACAGAGGTCGTCGTTTTTGCGACTCCGCCCTTCTGATTTGCGACGACAAGTTTTTTCATCAGATTACTCCAAGCCTCTTCTCTTTGTTCCACGTGGAACGTTTACGGAACAATACTACTTATATTTCGAGCGCTTGTCACCAAAGAAAGGACAAAATATCAATCCTGAAATAAATCCCGCTGCATGCGCTAAGAAAGCAACGCCACCAGTCTGAACCTTTGCCGCATGCATTGAAAATGAGGCTGAAGAATTGATGGTTTGCATAATAAACCAGAATCCCAAGAAAATAAAAGCCGGAATCTCGATTGTCTTGACAAAAAATCCAAGCCATACAAGGGTCATAATCTTTGAATGCGGATAGTAAAAGAAATAAGCACCAAGAACGCCTGCAATCGCGCCTGATGCTCCTATTAAAGGGATTGTACTGTGCTGATCCAATATGGCTTGAGATCCATTCGCAATGACACCAATAAGAAGATAAAACAAAATGAATTTAAAATGGCCTAATCTGTCTTCTACGTTGTCCCCAAAGATATAAAGAAACACCATATTGCCAATGATGTGCATCCATCCACCATGAAGGAAGGCCGCTGTTATTAAGGTGTACCAATATTTTTGAAGATCTAAAGAAAGATGTACTGGAATAACAGCCCAATGACTAATGAATCGTTCGAATCCGGAGTTTCCGCCTGCGGTAAGTTGAAGATAAAAGATATAACAGTTGGCTGCGATAATACTCCAGGTGATAAAAGGAACTCGTTTAGAAGGAATGTCGTCATGCAGAGGGATCATAGCGGCCGCTTCTTAATTTGAGCAAACCTCCTAGGATACTTGTTTGAGCATTTACCATCTTTTTTAAATATCGCCAGGCAAAAGCTAATGACGCCAATTACGTAGGTCTTTTTTTCAACCAAAGTTAGTCCAAGCTCTTTTGCAGCGTTTTGGGATCGGAGCCACTCCATATCCCAAGATGTTCCATGTGGAACAACTAATACACCGCCCTCCTTTAGAAGGGGGGCTCCAAGCTCTAAAACAACAGGTAATTTGCCGAGAGCCCGCGCATATGCCAAATCGAATGAGCCGCGAAGAGGCCCACGTCCTACCTCTTCGATCCGCTCACATTGCATTCGTGCATTTTTTACAGGAGCATTTTTAATAAACGTATCTATAAATAGACTCTTTTTTGAATCGGAGTCTATCATACATATGTCCCACAAAGGTTCGAGAATGGCCAAAACAATTCCAGGAACTCCGTTGCCAGTCCCTAAATCAGCAACTTTCTTCGCAACTCCAAAGAACTCTGCAGGCGTGTGGTCATGAATTTGAATTCCATCGACAACATGCCGTTCACGAAAATTCGAAAGGTCACTTTCTGATGTGAGATGTAAATAAGGCGGCGCCTGTACAACCGCATCGACATACGCATTCAAAAGAGATTCTTGTTCGGGATTCATTGGGTAAGGGGGATTATAGAAAAGCTAGAATAAATTAATCTGATTAACAAAAACGGAGGACGCATGAAACGCTCAACCCTTTTACTAACTCTTTTTGGAATTTTATCTTTTTCACATTCAACTCAAGCCGCTGAACCCAAATTACGCTGGCTTGGCCATTCCGCATTCGTCTATACGACGCGCAGCGGACATGTTTATCTCATCGATCCCTGGACGACAAATCCACTCGCGCCAAAAGATATTTCATTTTCACACGTGGAGGGAATTTTAATATCGCACGGACATTTCGATCACGTAGGAGAAGCCTTCGAACTTGCCAAAAAATATAACGCCCCTATTCTAGCCAGCGGCGAGCTTGCCGACTTCGCCAAAAAACACGGCGCGGCCACGGTTCTCCCAATAAATGTCTCAGGCACCCAGCGACTTGGAGACCTCACGGTGACCGCCGTGACCGCTGTGCATTCGTCGAGTTATAAGGAGGGGGACACCGTGATTTATGCGGGCTCACCACTAGGATTTATTATTTCTGCCGAAGGTGCCCCAACCTTTTATTTTGCAGGCGACACGGGAGTCACCTACGACATGGGGATGATCGCTGAACTCTACCACCCCACAATCGCCATTCTACCCATCGGTGGAGTCTACACGATGAAACCGATGGAAGCGGCACTGGCTGCTCGAAGCCTCGGAGTCTTCACGGTCGTTCCCATGCATTACGGAACATTTCCCGCTTTGTCCGGGACACCCGCTGAACTTGAAGCAGCGATCAAACGGATGGGACTCTCTACGCGAGTCGTGACCTTAAAATCTGGGCAAGAGATAGCCTTGAAAGATTTGTCGTCGGCAAAGTAACTATTCTGGGACTGATGGTAGCGGCCAGCGATTCGGCATGATATCTTGCGGGCCCGAAGGGAACGGCGTTTCTTCGAATTTCTCGGCAAGTTTTCTGGGTTTCGGTTTCTGCACCATCCCATAGAATGATCGGGCCTTCGCGTGGTTGCCTTTCACGTCCTCGAGATTGCCCGCCCTCAAATGGATCCACTCCTGCATAAAGCGTGGAGACAACTCGTCCAAGTGTGAAAGCATCCGCTCCGCTTCGTGATAGCGGCCCGAAAAAAGAAACGATTCCGCCGAGCGATACCGTGCAAACGCCAGCGCACGTGAGCGGACCAACGGATCAAGTCCTTGAACCCATCGACCCTCTGAATCCAGCACTTCCAACGCACGTTGCCAAAGACCTTGCCGCTCATACACATAGGCAAGCGAAAGCCGATACCGTGGGTTGTGGGGATATTTAGTCATTAATTCTTTAAATAAAAAAAACGCTTCTTCCCAGCGGCGCTCCGATTCTGACGCATAAATCGCGCCGAGGATCGATTTAGCTTCCATCCGAGCGGCATGGCCGTGCGCCGCGACATCCTCGAGCATCACAAGCCCCTTCTCCCGATCCCCGTGCATCCCCACCAGAAGATACGCGACGGGTTTGGCCATCAATGGGATGCGAGCCAAAAAGTAGTAATACATGCCGAGTCCCAGTTTCGCATCGACCCGTGCGGGATCGATTTTCAGCGCCTCCTCCAATTCATCCGCACCCTCGCGCGCTTTAGGAATCGCCTGAGCGTATTTCCTTTGCGCTACGTAAGCTCGTGCCAAAAACCCCAGTGCCGCACCTCGATAATAGTGACTTGCCGCTGGATCTGACTTCTCCAACGCAACAGCCAATCGAAGCGCCTCTTTGTTGGCGTCTCGAAAAGCTTTGAAGGTGTCAGGTTGGGGAGGGTCTTCGAGCAGGTAACGTTGGAAGCAGTCGACGCTTCGGTAGAACGCTCCGGCAGGCGATGAAGGGTAGGTTCTATCCAACTCCTTGGCCGACGCCATCGCCTGATCAAACTTGAGGTCATAGAACTGATCCACAATATTGACGACAGAATCATCGAGAACAGGGGACGCAGAAGAAATAGAGGAAAAACAACCGAGCAGCAACAGGACAACGAGCACTCGCTTCATAACGAGTCGGCTCTTGGGTGACATCTTAGATTTCGGCGAATTTTTGAATTTCCGTTTGCCGACGTTTCATCTCGGCGCCTAACTCAAGCAGGCCAGCTTCAGATAATAGTCGCTCGGTGAGGGGGAACAACGCATCTTCTTCCTTCTTAAAGTGCGTCGACAACAGGACGCGCAGCTCGGTGGAATAGAATTCGAGCTCCAGCTTATTCGCGGATGGCGTCTTTCGCAACAGTTTTAAGAGGGCGTCGATGTCCTTATGCTCTTGATAGATCTCGTCAGTGAACCGGCGAAAAAGAAACGGTTCGGCTTCGACGGCGGGGAGAAAGATTTCGTCTTCAAACCACGCATGACCCATCACCGCGCGGTGAAGCGTTCGACACAGGTGATCAAAGCGTGGGTTATCGACAGAGAACTGTTCTAGGATTTTATTGATCAGGCGGTGATCTTTGAGAAGCGCATCGGTCGCTTTGGTTTCGCTCACCCTTAGATTCTACACCCATATGAGCGGGATGCATCGCACATAGACCACCGCTCCCCGCGCAAAGCTTTGTGATAAACTCAGACAATGCCCAATCATCGCGTGGTCATCATTGGCGGAGGCTTTGGCGGTCTCTATGCCGCTCAAGCACTTGAAGAAAGCCCAGTCGATATCACCTTAATTGACCGTCGCAACTTCCATTTGTTCCAACCGCTACTTTATCAGGTGGCCACCGGCACCCTCGCGCCGGGTGATATTGCGTTTCCACTGAGACTAATCGTCGAACATCAGCAAAATATCCGTGTGCTGCTGGGCGACGTGGTCGGTTTTGATATCTCGAATAAGAGCGTGATGCTGCGTGACGGCGGAGTGTTCCCTTACGACACGCTTATTCTCGCGAGCGGCTCGGAACCGAACTATTTTGGACACGACGAATGGCGGACCCATGCACCAGGGCTTAAAACGGTGGAAGATGCCACATCGATGCGCTCGCGGATTTTGATGTCTTTTGAGCAAGCGGAACGCGAGAGCGATCCTGAGAAAATTAAAAGCTGGCTGACCTTCTTAGTTGTTGGAGCAGGCCCCACGGGAGTCGAACTAGCCGGCGCCTTGGCAGAGATCGCGCACAAAACCCTTAGGGATGGATTTCGCCACATATCTCCGTCGAGTGCGAAAGTATTCTTGATCGATGCCGTAGAACTCGTGCTGCCTGGTTATCCCGCGGAGCTTTCAAAGAAAGCAAAGCAATCGCTCGAACATCTCGGCGTCACCGTGAGAGGCGGCTGCAAAGTCACTGATGTGAAAGCCGATGCCGTAATGATTGAAGCCGGGGGAAAACCCGAACGAATTCCGACCCGCACGGTGCTATGGACGGCGGGGGTGCGAGCCTCGCCCTTGGGTCAATTAATCGGCATAGCCACCGGCGCCGAAATCGATCGGGGTGGACGCGTAGTTGTCAATTCGGATTTGTCTGTTCCGGGTCACCCCGAGCTCTTCGTCATCGGCGACTTGGCCAACCCCAGCGCTCAAGAAAAGCAAACCTTGCCCGGTGTGGCGCCGGTGGCCATGCAGCAAGGCCGTTACGTCGCTCAATTGATTGAAAAGCGCTTGGTGGGAAAAACGGTACCCGCTTTCAAATATCACGACCGCGGAAGCATCGCGACCATCGGGCGAAACCGCGCGGTCGCCAATCTCGGCTGGATCAAATTCAGTGGTTTCTTTGCCTGGCTCGCCTGGGCCTTCATTCACATCGTCGAGATTATTGAATTCGAGAACAAAATCATGGTCATTCTGCAGTGGGGATGGAATTACGTCACTTGGAACCGCACCGATCTCTTAATCACTCAGATGCCCGCCACCCCGCCGCCCGAGAGCAAACAAGAACTGCCTTCGAAATAAGCAGTCCCCGTGCCTCGAACCCGAAGACGCATTAGAACCACTCAATGGGGACAGAACCCATTGACCGGATTACTTTTTAGGTCGGAATTGTAAGAGAGGAATTGCAACTTTGCTGCGGCACCAAATCATTCAAATTCGTTACATCGGGTGACAGTCACCCGTTACCCGCGTAATGAGAGACGCAATTGCCATCGCGAAGAAGAAGCCAGGGAGACAAAGCAACTGAATGAGATCAGACCGAGTTTGCATTTAGAAAGAATTGATTTTCATAGGAACATAAAGGATTACGCTTTTACGTGGAAATTGCAAGCAGCAACTGGAGTATGGGGTCAGGCATGAAATTGAAGTATTTGTCCACAGGTAAAGCGGGACGAGCGAATGAATAAAAGTCTGGTCTTGGAATAAGGGAATACGTCGCGTCGCGATGGCGCGCCGAACCCTCGCATTCGCCGCCAGAACTTTATCGCGACATTCGGTCAAGGCTGTTGGAACGACGCTCCATAAAGACCCTTCAGCGATAAGCCAAATGGTTCGTCAACAAGAAACAAGTCACGATCAGTTGCCCGTGCAGACACTTTTAAAAGCGTTCGATGCCATTTCAAGGCCTGCTGTAGATAATTCCTAACATTTAATGTCTGACCCCGTTGCTCGGTGACCCCGTTGATCGCTAAAATTGATGCTTTATCCAAGCCGAACGTCCGAAGCTAAGTGCCAGTAAGGCGAAGAGAAATCCCACCACGATACCTGAATACATTCTAGCGGGGTCTTGGGGGGAAGGCATGTCCCAGATAGGAATTTTGCCGGGAACGTATCGCACCTTAACAGAAGACTTTGCAGGATTGCTTCCAAGTTTTTTGTTCCATGTATGCGCGGTGCCCTGAAATTTCCGAGATTCACCATTCTGCGAGACGGCCTCAAATTCATAATCAATACAAGAATGTAGCGGGCTGGATGATGAAGAGGAATAGCATTCATATTCTCGAACGACTAGCGCTTCCACAATCTGGCCTCGATGGAGGAGTAAAAATAACTTGTATGAATTGGTAAATAACCAAATTGAGCCCCCAAGAAAAATGGCTACGACGAAACATGTGGAAATCCAATTGTGTTTTGTCGCTGTTTCGGGAGAGATTGCGCGTTGCTTGCCTCTGCAGAATGATACTGCTATCAGTACGATGCCCACTAGGAAACCGCCGAACATCGATACGGCTACCCAACTCTTTGGCGAACCCGGCGCAAATTGAAATATCAACCACGGCCCAACGAACATTCCCAGAATAAATCCGCCTAAAGCCAATATCGCAGTTTTTGAATCGAGATCTGTTCTTATTTGAGTGTTTTCGACTTCGGCCCAACTTACTTCCTTTGGGGCATCCCCTCTGAATCTGCGTGTAACTGGGAAAAGCTCGTCTAACACTTTCCGTAGCTCATCTGCACGCTCATATTGGTTAGGAGTAAGGCCAAAATGTTGCTTCCCGGATTTCAAATAGAAGGTTGCTCCTAATTCGCCTATTACTACACGGATGACATCCGTCTTTAAATTAAATGCCACTGTGCGGCCATTGCGATATTGGACAGCCAGCGATTCATCACGAAGATCAATCTTCTGAACGCGAGACGCGGGGCGAGCTAGGTAGACCATAAAACTGACAAATCCAAGACCGAAAACCGCCATTATCTTTTGTGATGCGGGCCCTATCACCAGCAAAATGAGGCAAAACGTAACCCATAGCAGGCCTACGGAGGCAGTAACTAGAAAGGGCGCAGAGGTCCAACTGAAAGGCAGGGGGCTAAATTCGTTGGTTTCCATACGATTCATAATGTGAACGGAGATATCCTCATCTTCGTAAAGCTCTTGGTTTTGACCATAGGCAAGTATTTAGTTTATGGCCACTTTTCACAAGTCTTTAGTTTGTTTATTAATTCATGGCGTTTCGGGCTTCTCCGACCATCGCAGAAATTCCTGTTCCGATTTTGGGTCGATTTGTAGGAAGCTAGTGCTGCTGCACTCGCTGGGGATGATCTGGTTTGTTCAGATTCAACAGGCCGAATCTAGCGGATTTTCTCGAGCTCCGTTATAAACATTTCGCTGTTGATCACAAGATTCATCGAGGTTTCTGTTGCTTCGCCGATAATGTCGCTCTGCTCCTGAACGAGTTTCCGCCATCGGTCGAACTCGCCGAACTTAAAACACCAGATTTCGATGCGGGTGTTGCCTTCGCGTTCGAGAGATTCGGCCATCTGTTTGGCTTCCAGGGGAGAGGGCACCAGCATCCAAATCCGGGCATCTCGAAAGCGCTTTGTGACCTTGTCGAGCTTGTGCAGCGTCGTTTTGCCGCATTGAATCCAGAGGGTTATTTCATTGGTGAGATTGGCCGTCATCAAGTCGGGCGCGAAATCCTGGCCGATCAGCGCTGAATGTTGTTGGGGGCTTGTGATGACTTGCGGCTCAACTCGGTGGAAGAAAATAAATGACGCGAGTTTCAGACAGAGATGCTCATCGGTTTCTTGAAGAACGGGAAAAAGTGAGAGCTGATACGATTTATCGTCGAGGTGGATTGAAGAACGGATCTTCAACTAGTGCGTGTGGAGTTTGCCGATCCAGTAAAGAACTGCGAGTGCGGAAATGAGAAGCGCGGTGAGAATGGTGGAGATCCGTGGGGCGCTTCGGGTGTGGCGCGCGGATTGCGGATTCATGCGGTGCAGGTGCGAAAGATGTTTCACTAATGAGATTCTATCTAATTTTTTCGTGCCGTCAAATTCTATCAGCGCGGAAAGGCCGCGGCGTTGCCGCCATCGACGGGAAGAACAGCGCCTGTGGTCTTAAGTGCACTCGCCAACGCCACAAACCCATCGGCGACATCGTCTGCAAACACTTCTTGCTTCAAAAGATTTCCTTCCACGTATTCCTTGAGGGAAAGTCCGCGTGCTTGGGCCCGTTTGGCCAAGAGCCCGTCGGCAAACAAGCCAGTCTGCACACGATCGGCGTTGACGGCGTTCACGCGCACGCCCATAGAGCCGAGCTCGACGGCATATTGCCGCATCAGCGCGATGACCCCAGCTTTGGGGAGGGTATAGGGTCCAAATCCTGGGCCGGGGTTGAACGCACTCTTTGAGGCATTGAATAGAAGAACACCGCCAGCGCCTTGTCGTTCGAAGATTCGCACAGCCGCCTGCGCCACGTGCTGATGTGCAAAGAAATTAATTTCGAAGCTTCGGCGCAAAAGCTCATCTGAACAAGAGGCCATGTCTTGCATCGGAGCAATTCCAGCGTTTGAAATCACAATATCAACGCCGCCGAAGGTTTCGGAGCAGCGTTCAAAGGCTTTTTCCACCTCGAGAGGCCGCGTGACATCACAGGCGAGCGCCGCCCCCCGTTTTCCAAGCGCGAGCGTCACCAAAGCCCTTTCAAGAGCGGGTTTATTACGGTCAGTAATGAAAACGTGGGCCCCCAAGCGGCCAAACGCTTGAGCAGTCGCCAATCCAATACCGGACGCCGCACCGGAAATCCATACGACCCGCCGACTGAACGGTTTTTCGCTCCCGCTTCCTAACTTGGCTTGCTCCAAGGACCAATATTCCATGTCAAAGAGGTCGCTTTCCGGCAGCGATTGGTAAGTTCCAATCCGAGAGGCGTTTGTGATGATCTTGATCGTATGTTCGTATATATCCAGTCCAATATCTGCCGCTTTGGCGTCAGCCGCCAACGAAAACAGGCCCACGGTGGGCACCAAGACAATTCGCGGCAATGAATCCAGAGCCGTACGTCGTACTTTTTTAAGTCGGCTTTGCCTATTGAAGTAACGTTCATAGCAGCGCTGATAGCTCGCGAGTTCCTTCAAATACGTATGTTTAAAGGCCTTTTCGTCATCGAGAGCGCTTGGCGGCATCAAAAGCGGCAGCGCTTTGGTTCGAATGATGTGATCGGGAGTAGCCGGCCCTTGCTGAGACAGGCGCGTTGCCTCTCTGCTTGAGACAAAGTTCAGGATATCCCGGCTTGAACGATGCCGGAGAATCATCCGCCCGCGCAAAAGATTAGCCATCTGAGCCACCGAAAGGGCCGACGACGTTCGTGAGGAAACGATCGGGTGGAAAACGATGGATTTGGAACGCGACAAACATTTCTCCGCGCGATCGACCCAATAAATCATGCGCTCGTAACTCTCTTTAGCGGTTTCGCCGAATGTAAAAATTCCATGCTTCAGGAGAACTAGCCCTTCGACCGAAGGGTGGCGTTCGTAAATCTCGGCCGCCAGCTTCGCGAGAGCAAAACCCGGCATGATGTAGGGAACAACCGCTAAGCGATCGCCCACCCAGGAGCGGACCAATCGCTCGGCAGCAGGCTGGTTGGTGATTGACAAAACCGCATCGGCATGGCTGTGATCGATATACGCATGGGGGAGAAACGCATGTAAAAGTGTTTCAACTGAGGGAGTCGGTCCTGAACTCTCCAACATATTGCTGCGCAGAACATTGACCATCTCTTCGTCCGATAGGCGGGGAAGAGTACGAAGCGGCTCGAGCGCTTCCATTTTTACAGCCGGGTGGCCCTGCGGCTCGATGGTGTCGAGATCCCAGCCCGACCCTTTGATACAGATCACCCGCACGGGATCTCCGGTCAGGGATGTTCGCACAATTTTGACCGAGGTGTTTCCGCCCCCATGCAACACAAGATTAGGATCTTGACCGATCAATCGCGCACTATAGGTCCGTAAGGCTAGCTCAGGACCCACAGATTTATAGCGCGTTAAAAAAGCGCGTGCGTCTCGATCATTCCAACGGTTTTCCATAGAAGGTTCGGCGCCAAATTCTACGATTTATCTCTGATAAAATGAGCGCGAGAACCGCTTTCGACCTTCAGTTTAAGGAGAATGATGATGGGGATGCCCTCGGACAAAAAATCGCTACAGGATATTTTCGAAACGCTCCACGTCGTGCGCAGAGGCTCGGAAGACGATTTCGAAGTGCGCGCCAGCGACGACCAAAAAGTCTGGGGCGTAAAGATGTGGGATGAACCCTCGCGTCCCACCTTTGTTTTGTACGCCGGCTCAGACGCCAAAGAACTGGCCTGCGACGCAGCCGATTACGACATGGAAGATGAAGACGATGAGGAAGACGACGAGTAGCTAGAAAAAGAAACCCCTCGGATTCCCAGACGGAAACCCAAGGGGGTCAACTGAGTTTAGAATTCGCTACGCTACTTGACGGGGGCGCTTTGAGACATGTCGTTCATCGGCGCTCCATAATGGCAAGCCATGCGACCCGCGTGGCAATGACCAATGCCATAGCCGACCAATCCGCCAATCAGCAATAACACAAGCGCCAAGGCGGCTTTGCCGCCACAGCAGCTTTTCTTTCCGCCGCATCCGCAGCTTCCGGATGATGTTTCACAGCAACTTTCTTTTCCAGACTTATCCTCTTTTTGATCCATAGATCCTCCTAGACATTTTAGTGACTGAAATTTTTCTCCAGCGTCGAGACTTTTTCTAAACGTCGCTTGTGGCGATCCTCGCCAGAAAACGTTGCGGCGAGGAAAATCGTGACCAACTCTTTGGCGAGCTCAGCGCCAATCACGCGCGACCCGAGCACAAGTACGTTCATATCATCGTGCTCGACCCCTTGATGCGCGGAATAGCTGTCGTGACAGAGTCCGCCGCGGATGCCCTTCATCTTATTTACCGCGACACTCGCACCGACGCCGCTTCCGCAAATAAGAACACCTCGCTCGGCCTTCTGTTCCACCACCGTGCGGCCTAGGGCTTCTGCAAAGTCTGGATAATCCACCGGCTCTCGGCTCGACGTACCTAAATCAAGCACTTCATGATTGAGCGCGCGACAATGCTCTAAGATGACGCCTTTCAATTCAAATCCCGCATGGTCGGCCGCGATGGCGATTTTCATCAAAAAGTAGAGGGACTAAGGAATAAGAACAATTTTGCCATACGCGCCGGGGCTTAAGACTTCCTGTTGAGCGCGAGACGCCTCAGCCAAGGGAATTTCCTTTCCGATGATCGGGCGGAGCGTACCGTTTTCTAGCCCAGCACCAATAGCGGAATGAATGGTGATCAATTCCTCTGGCGTCGCAAAAAGTAACGACATGCCGCGGATGTCGGCGTTGCGGCCCATCGTATCGCGCGGATCAATTTCTACTTTACCGCGACTTCCAACGATCACGACGCGGCCTCTCGGCGCTAAGAGTTTCAGATCGTTACCCAAATTCACGTTCGCCATCATTTCAAGAATGAGAGGTACGCCGCGGCCCGAAGAGAGCTTCATGAGTTGATCGGCAAAGTCTGTGGCGTGATGGTCAAGAACGTGATGGGCACCCTCCTGCGCGATTAATTCTCTCCCTTTTGGCGTGCCCGCAGTACCGATCACGCGGAGGCCGTACGCCCTGGCCATTTGAACAACTGCTGTCCCGACGCCCCCACTCGCGCCATGGACTAAAACCGTCTCGCCCGGTGTCGCATTCCCGCGAATAAACAGAGCAAAATAGGCGGTGGCATAAGGAACGCCGAGAGCAGCCCCTTGCGCAAAGCTAATCTTGGGGGAGAGTGGATGCACTTGCGAACGGTCGGCGAGTAGGAATTCGGCGTAGGCTCCGATTGAGGAGCCGTTCACATACACGCGATCTCCAACCTTGGCCCAGTTCACCTCGGGACCGACCGCCTCCACAATTCCTGCCGCATCCATTCCGAGACGAAAGGGAAACGGGCGGTCGCCGTAAACTCCCGACCGAATATAGGTATCCACGGGATTCACGCCAGCCGCTTTCACGCGCACGAGGAGTTGGCCCTCGCCGGGAGTAGGCATGGCGACGTCCTGCACTGTGAGGACTTCAGGTCCGCCGAATTTTTGAATTTGAATAGCTTTCATGGAATGAACAGAGGCCAATGGACAGCAACGGCATCGCCTGAGCGGTGACCGGTACTGTCCACTGTGCACTGTCCACTTCTTAGCAGCCGCAGGGTTTTGTTGGTCCCATATTATTATCCTCCTTCATTTTAATTTTGGTAAGCCTTCGCTAACGTCTTCGCAAATTGTTCAAACGTGGTGGGCGTTGTCGTTCGCGTACTGCGACCTTGAGTGGTCTTCACATGCCCTTCGCTGAAGCCCTTGGCCATCTCGTTAAAGAGACGCGCGACATCTTTCGAAAAACCCATTCCCAAGAGAGCTTTCTCCGTATCTTCATAGGAAAACTGTACATACTTCAGGTCCGGCTTGCCAATGGCTTTGCCGAGCTGGGTGGTCGCTTGCTGAAGGGAAATATCCTCGGGCCCCAGCAGCTCATGGACGACTTTTCCCGCAAAATCAAGCTTGGCAAGATAGTCGGAAGCCACACGGACAATATCGATGGTCGCGATCATCGGAAAGGGAATATCTCCTTTCATAGCGCTTCCATTGATGCCGGCCTGCTTAATCAATCCCAAACTCGCAAACTGGTTTTCCATAAAGTAGGCCGGGCGCAGATGCACCACATGGACGCCCGCGAGATTGTTCAAACGTTGCTCATGATCGTAAAGCCCGTTAATGGGGCCAGCCCCTTCTGCTCGATGGGCCCCGATACTGCTTAAGTTCACGACATAGCGAACCCCGGAGGATTTGATCGCCTTTTCGTAGGATTCACTGACGGTATTTTGATATTTTCGGAAGTTGTCGGTCGTATAGTGGGGCGGAATGAGGAGGAACACAGCCTTAGCGCCTTGGAAGGCTCGACACATGTCTTCCGCATTTTCCACGTTTCCGACAAAAACCTCGGCACCCTTTTGTTCGAGCGCCTTTAGTTTTTCGGCACTACGGCCTACCGCGAGAACGCGTTTCTTCTCCAACAGAAGACGTTCGGCTAAGCCCTGTCCAATGTGACCAGTCGCGCCAGTCACCACGTAAAGTTCATTGGCCATACTTTCTCCTTCAGTCATAAGCGACTTCTTCAGCCATTTCCCAAATTAAGACTTCTGCTCCGGTAATGACATCGGCTTTCAATGTCGGTGCTCCGGCCCCTGCCAGGCGAACGGCATCGCCCGATTTAAGAGCTCCTGCACCCTCGAGCTCTACAGACCCTTTGGCGACGTACACGTGAGCAAACTTGGCATCCGGGACCTGAACCGTTTCTCCTGGCTTTAAACGTCCACCCCACAGAACGGCGCCTTTCTGACGAATTTGAATCGCGGCGTTGTGTCCTTTTCCAGACGCTATCGGCACGAGGCCGCCTTTGTCGATCTCTGGATTAATATCCAGTTGCTCATACGAAGGCTTAATATTTTCCTGATCAGGAATGACCCACATTTGAACCAGGTGAACGTCATTCTTCGAGCTGTTATTCATTTCCGAATGCCAAATCCCTGCACCGGCGCTCATACGCTGCGCGAGACCTGGATATATAAGCCCTTTATTGCCTTGGGAATCCTTGTGCTCAAGCTCGCCATCCAAAACCCAAGTAACTATTTCCATATCCCGGTGAGGATGTGTATCGAAACCTGTTCCCGCCTTAATCACGTCATCGTTGCTCACGAGAAGCAGCCCGTGATGCGTGTTTGACGGGTCAAAATGGTGTCCAAAACTAAAGGAATGACGAGAATCCAGCCATCCCGCTTGGGAGTGAAATTGGTCGTCTTTACGCCGTATTTCCATAACTGGGTTTGCCATACGCTTTCTCCTTCCCTCACCTATAACCCGGCTATTCCTAAACAGTTCCCTATAGTATTATGGTCCTAGACATAGTCAGTCAAACCGGAGGTCACTTTTTATGGCACTTACCCCTTCAACCATGCTCCCCCTCGGGACTCCAGCCGCAGACTTTAAATTATCGGATGTGATCTCAGGAAAGCCGGTCACGCTGAAAGATTTCGCGTCGAAGAAAGCGTTTCTAGTGATGTTCATGTGCCAGCATTGTCCCTACATCAAACACATCAAGGGAGAGTTAACCAGATTAGGGAAAGACTATTTATCAAAAGACATCGCCGTTGTAGGAATCAGCTCGAACGATGCCGACAATTACCCCGATGACTCACCGAAAGAACTAGCCAAATTCGCACAAACAGAAGGTTTCGCCTTCCCCTTACTCTATGATTCGACTCAGAATATAGCTAAGAGTTACACAGCGGCTTGCACGCCGGATCTCTTTCTCTTTAATAAGGAAAGAAAGCTGGTTTATCGCGGACAGCTGGATGATTCACGGCCAGGGAACGGAAAACCCGTCACTGGAAGGGATCTCCGGGCTGCGATCGAAGCCGTCCTGTCGGACAAGCCAGTCAGCCAGGAACAGCGTCCCGCAACAGGCTGCAATATTAAATGGAAACCCGGAAACGAGCCGCAGTACTAAATTAGCGGTATCGAAGTGTCAGCTGTAATTCGAAGCGGGTGGAGCAGGAGGGATGAGGGCCTAAGTCCTCCGGGTCGCCTTCTTGGCCGGTACAAAAGCTGGTTCCTATAAATTCTTCCTGTCGGCTTCGAATCATGTCCCGCAAGACCTCGCCAAGAGAGAATCCACCGTTGAAACATTCCGGGCTATTACAGTCCACATGTTCGCGCACCGCTTCTTTGTGCACGATGCGCAGATCAAAAGGTTCTGAATTCTTACCCACTTCTTTCACTGTCAACTCAAGTCGCTGAAATCGATCCAGCGTCCCATCTATCGCCACAATATTTCGCTTTGCTGTTTTTCGTCTCATGGGAGTTTGAGGGCCGCTCATGGCTTGGTCGTTAAACGTTCTTTCAAACCTTCCAGCGTCGTTCCATCATCCGGTAAAGACGTGTATTGAGCACGTACGACAACTCGATCAAGCGCGCCGGCTTCTGTCGCGACGGGGATGAGATCAGCAATAATTTTTTCGATGAGTGTTTTGGTCTCTGCTTTATTTAATGATTCGATGAGTGCGTAGACTTTGGACCCCTCCCTCAATGCAACGTCGCTTTCAGTTCGTAAGTGCTTCCAGACCATCGCTTCGAGCTTTTTCGCAAGCTCTACTTTGCCAGTCCAAGCCGAAACCCCCGGTGCCTCTTCCAAATGAAGAATGAACGCCGACAAACATCGCCCCGCCACCGCCGCTTGTTCATAAAGCTGCTGAAGGGAATCGTCGAAAACGGATTGAGCCGTGAGACGAGGAAGCGTAAAGTAAAATCGCGAGCCTCTCCCTGGCTGGCTATCGACCCCTATCTTCCCTTTGTGAAGTTCCACTAGACTTTTACAGAGAGAAAGTCCCAGGCCCGTCCCCTTTTCGCCGCGTACGGAAGACCCAAGTTGTTGAAATTTTCCGAACACCCGGTGCATTTGTTCGGGAGGAATTCCTAGCCCCGTATCTTCGACCACACAAAGAATCTCGTCCTCCTTCGCGTCCAGTGAGATTTCGATGCGCCCTTTTTCCGTGAACTTGAGCGCATTGTTCGTCAAATTTGTAAGGACCTGCGTGATCTTATCCCCATCGACCAATGCCATGAGGGGACGAATGGGAAGTCTCGCCTTGACGTCAATGTTGCGTTCGCGGCCCACCGGGGCGAAACTGAGCGCCACATTTTCGACCAATTCCGCCAAATCGATCTCCGCGGGATGTAACCCAAAAAGTCCAGCTTCGATCTTGGAAATATCCAGCAGATCATTAATGAGTCGATTGAGGCGCGTTGCACTGCTGTTTACGATCCCCAAAACCTGTCGTTGTTCCTCGGTGACAGCACCCACTAACCCGTTCGTCACCATGGAAATCGAGCCCAGGATCCCAGCCAGAGGAGACCGAAATTCATGCGACACCGTGTTCAAAAGATCCGTTTTTAATTGATCCAAACGTTTCCACTCTGTCACATCCGTCATGTATAAGCGAAGTTTATGGCCTTCAGGAGACCAGGTCACGTGCTGTTCGTAAACATGGTCATCGTACCGAAGGGGCCGACGGAGGTGAGTTTTCCCATCGCGCTTAAGAATTTCGCGCACCTCCTGAAGCCCAGCCAAGATCGGGTGCTTAGGTCCTAACGTTTCTAAATCTGGAAATGCCGTATCCGTCGCAGGATTTCGGTATCCGATGGCACCCTCTGCGTCCATTTCCACCACGCAGTTGGGATCCCGTTCGGCAACGGCCGCCATGAAGGCGAGTTCTTTTTCGATACTGCGGCGCTCGACCAATTCCAATTCCAACCGTTGGACGTAGCCCTCAAGCCAGGAGGCATCGTACCGTCTGGCCTTTGGCGAACGCTTCCGCCACAAGAGATAAACGGCGACGAGAATACAGCCACTATTCATCAAGGCAATGGCTTCGAGCAAATAGGGCGCGGCCGCAGGAAAAGGAATCGCAAATAAACCAAGCAAACTCACGAGCAGCATGGTGCGAAGTATTTTGACTCGACCTGCAAACGGTAGATTTCTGTTCAAAAAGGAGACATACAAAAATCCGGAGAGTAATACGACATCGACTAAGAGCATGATGAATGGAAAGGTGAGGTTCATAAGGGTTCGGAGAATTATATACAAAACATTTCCTATTGAAATTCTCTTATTCGCCTGCCATAGAAGGTGATGAATTTTTTTCGGACGTGCTCTCTCTTCCTTATAGTAAGCCACGTCTCGGCTCAAACGTCTTTGGCACCAACCGCAGATCCGGCCGCCCATCTCCGCCATATCTATACGCACGTAATCGAGCATCACTATGTTCCCAAAACGGGATTGTTTATCAGCTACGCGGATAGCGGCGAGCTTAAAATGTCGCAGCAGGCCTCTACCTATGATCAAAGCTTGGTAGGTTTACTCGCCCTTCAGGTCGGGGATGTTGAACGGGCGAAAGGGATCTATGCGTTTCTAAAAAAAGAATGGGACCAAGGCCCGACACGCAAAGGTCCGCGCGAAGGGGTTCTAGGGCTCGTCAACTTTTACAACGCGGAATTTGGATCGCGAGGGATCGAAGACATCATTCATGCCGGTCCCAATGCTTGGGCTGCTCTTTTTGCAGCTCGCCTCGCTGAAAAAGAAAAAGATCGTAAAGCCTTCGCTTGGGCCCTGTCCGTCGCCGCTTGGATGGCTCAGACCATTCCTCATCAAAATGGCGCCATCGCGATGGGGCCCCACTATGCGCTCGATCGACAGCATTGGTCTTCGGTCTACTCCGCGGAAAACAACGTCAGCTACCTAGGGCTTTTGTCAGAGCTCATGCGATCATCCCAGCTCCCCGCCAAAGACCGCGACTGGATTCAGAAAGAAAAAAACGGAATTGAACAGTGGCTGCTCAACTCCGCCTTTGATCGCAAGACCTACGCCATGAACCGGGGTGTGGACTCCCATGGAATCGATTCAGTTCACGCGCTGGATTCGGTCACGTGGCTGATCTCAGCGTTGGGACCGGAGCATTTAGCGGCGGCGGGAATCGACCCAGACTCGCTGATGAAAAAAGCGCAGTCCCTATTTGAAGTCTCGGTGGGGGGTATCACGGGCGTCGACCCGACCGATCAAAGCGAAGCCGATGCGCTCTCGCGTGAACCTTTGAACACCAACGGGTTTGCAGCGCGGCCCACGGAAGACAATCATCGAATGATTTGGTTCGAAGGATTAGGCGAATATATTGTGGCGCTCAAATTGATGGCGAAATACGCCAAAGGAAAGAATCAGACAGAAATGGCCGAGAGTTATCGTATTCATGCAGACAAATTGGAGCTCGAGTTCGATCGCGGCGCGTTGAGCGCTTATTCGGATCTCGCCGCCTATCCCTACGCGACGGCCGGACAATTCTTCCGCGATGGTTGGCGCGCACCCAGAGACGGTGTTAAAGGGCCCGCCTCCTCTCTCGTGTCGGCCACCTATCGAGCTTTTTTAGAGTTAGGGATTGATCCGCTCTCAGGAGATTCACTCAATGAAGAACCGGCCGTCCAAATCTCATTGAGCGATATTAAGAATGCGCCGCATGAAAGCCCTGAACTTCTGTACGGATCGTCAGAAAGCATGCTCACCAAAGCCTGGGAAGACTTAGATCGCGGGCAATATGATTTAGCACTGAGGCAAGCACAAGCAACCATTGGAGAATGGGCCCCCGTCGCTAAAGAAGTTCAAGCTCAAAAAATGCAGGACATTGGACACCTGATTGCCTATGACCGAACCCCGGAAACCGAAAAACAAATTCTGTCCTATGGCGCGCTTAATGACGTCGGCGCCGCCACATTTATCGTGGGGAAGCTATTTGATCAAGAAGGGCATTTCGAAGCGGCGGCGCACGCCTTCGCTGAACTCACCGTCAACTACTCACTCGCACAAGTCTGGAACAACCAACGCTGGTTTTTCTGGTCGCCTTTGGATGCACTTCGCACCGATTACGTCATTCGAGATCCAGCCCACTATGGCCAGCTCCTGGCAACCGTTACGACCCTCGCCAAAGCCAGACTCTAATCCCTTTCGTCACGCCATTGTATACTCGAGGCACCGATGACTTTTACGCAATCTAAACAATGGGCGTCCCGCTATAGTAATGTTCTCTTTTTCGTCGGTGGATTTATCTTTGATATCTTTACACTCGTTCGCATTGACTCCGTGATCGATTTGGTATACCAAACCGTTTACTTACTCTTGATCACGCTTATTCTGATCAAACAAGTGCGAGTCGAAACGGG
>JAYWEN010000187.1:0-2719 GCA_043779245.1 Elusimicrobiota bacterium
AGCGGGGATCAAATTCCTCTCGTCGCCCGCGTTATGACAATCGTCGATATTTACGACGCCTTAACCACCACGCGCTCGTACCGCAAATGCCTCTCACCCAAGGTCGCACTCGATATTCTCTGGGAAGAGGCCAAGAAAGGCTGGTGGGACCAAGCCGTATTGGGCGAATTTCAAAAGATGCTGAACGAAAGAACTCCGGAGCTGCCCCACGAAACCGCCGTGACGTCTTCCGCGACCCAGTAAGAGTCTCTTGTCGTTTCGTCTCACACTTTCATGAAATATTATCCTGTCTTCTTGAATTTGAAGGGTCGATCGGTGCTTCTCGTTGGAGCCGGCGCGATCGGCCTGCAAAAACTTCCGCAGCTCTTAGAATGCCAGGCGACTGTTCATGTCGTAGCGCCTGAAGCGCTGCCCGAGATTCAAGCCATCGCTAAAGAAGGAAAAATCCGTTGGTCGCCGCGCGGGTACCAAACCACCGACGCCGATGGCGCGGGACTTATCATTGCCGCCACCGATGACCCGGTCCTTCAAAAACAAATTGTGGACGATGGCCATGCCCGTGGTATTTGGGTGAACATCGTAGACGTGCCGCCGCTATGTGATTTCATTGCGCCGGCGATCGCCTCGAAAGGCGATATCCAAGTAGCGATCTCGACGGGTGGCGCGGCGCCTGCGCTCGCCAAATACTTGCGCAAAAAGTTTGAACCGATGATCGCGCAGGAATACGCCGACTTTGTCCGCATTGTTGAAACGCTCCGCCCGGCTATTCTGAAGCTCGACAAACCGCGACGCCTGGCTCTATGGGAATGCATGGTGAGTGACGGATTTTTTAAGGAAATACGCGACGACGGCATTGCCAAAGCCGAAGCTCGCATGAAGGAATGGATTTATGCCAAGTAAGTGGCTGTACTTACACATCCCGCTGTTCGTTGTGTCCTACCTTCTCTTGCTGGCCGCGGCGAGCGTAGGGATTCTTTTCATCGTGCAGGAACGCCGCATCAAAAAACATCACGCCTTGGCCGCCACCTCTCGTCTGCCTTCCCTTGACGCCATGGAGAAGTTTATTTACCAAATGATTTTTATTTCATTTCCGCTCCTCACCTGGGGAATTCTGTTTGGCGCGCATTGGGCCTACCTCACACGTGGCCGGTTTTGGGGCTGGGATTCAACCGAAATTTTCTCGCTCATCACCTGGATCATTTACGCCATCTACTTAGGTCTCCGATGGGGCCGCGGGTGGCGAGGACGTCGCTCGACCTATCTGGCACTGAGCGGCTTTGCCATTATTCTTGTGAGCTTGATTGCGGTTCGCTACTTTAGTCCCCTCCACACGCTGGGAGGAAGATTCTGATGCCCTTCGTGCTCGGACTCAATCACAAAACGGCTCCAGTTTCTCTGCGCGAAAAATTGCTTATCTCACCGCAGCACCTGCCTGAAACGTTAAGACGTTTCAAAGAAGCGTCGAGCACGCAAGAGCTCGTATGCCTCTCCACCTGCAACCGAACCGAGGTGTATGCACAGGCAAGCAATCGCGCAGAGGCTCGCGACGCGCTCCATCAGATCTTGGAGTCGGAAGCCAAAGTCGGCAATTTAGCGGAACATCTTTACTACCGGGAAAGCGAAGACGCGGTGCAGCATCTGTTCACGGTCGCCTCTGGGCTTGATTCGATGGTGCAGGGCGAACATGAAATTTTGGCGCAGGTGAAACAAGCGTATCAAGCAGCTCACGACAACGGCTTCACTGGAAAACTGTTCAACGTCCTCTTTCAACGCAGCTTATTCGTAGGCAAACGCGTCAGAACCGAAACCGGCCTAGGACTGGGTCATGCCTCGGTCGGCAGCGTGGCCGTCGGAATGGCTGAACGGATATTCGGAAACCTCACGGATCGTACGGTGATGATTTTGGGCGCAGGGCAAATGGCCGAGCTCACCGCCAAACATCTCCTCGCGCAAAAAGCCCGCTCGCTGCTTGTCGCCAATCGCACGTTTGAACATGCCTGCACTCTGGCCAAGGAATTTGGTGGCACCGCCATGCATTTCGACGAAGGGCTCAGGCAAATGGTTAACGTCGACATCATTATTTGTTCTACCTCCGCCCCGCATGCCATCATCACGCCTTCCCATATCCAAGAGGTGATGGAGAAGCGCAAAGGTCGCTCGCTCTTTTTGATCGATATCGCGATGCCCCGCGATGTGGATCCGCTCGTGAACAACATTGAAAATGTTTATCTCTACAACATCGACGACCTCCAGCAAATCGTCAATGACAATCAAGCCCGGCGATCCAAAGAAGCCCAAGCGGCCGCTTTAATTGTGACTCGCGAGACGCATGAATTTACGCGTTGGATTCGCGCGCATCGCGAAGGCTTAAAAACGGGCCTGAAGCACAAAACGGGACCGCTTTGAAAACCCTCCGACTTGGAACCCGCAAAAGCGCCCTCGCCCAAGCCCAAGCCGCCTGGGTTACCGAACAACTCACGACGGCGTTTCCCGATGTATCCGTCGAAAAGATTTTGATCACCACCTCGGGCGATGTGCAAACCGAACTCGCCGCCGCCCAAAGCGAAAAGGGCGGCCTCAAAGCGATGTTCACCAAAGAAATCGAAGAGGCGCTTCTCTCCAAGAAAATCGATCTCGCCGTTCACTCTTTAAAAGATATGGCGGCTGTTCTTCCCAAGGGACTCATCATCGGCGCGGTGCCCCAACGGGAAGACCCACG
>JAYWEN010000188.1:0-1770 GCA_043779245.1 Elusimicrobiota bacterium
AGCGTTTCCTGGCCCCTACCCGTTCTTTTCTCCAAAGCATTGTTGCCGATATCGAATGGTACGAAAATGCCAAAAACGGCATAATCCCGCCTATGGAAAGTCTCGAAACTATTGGACAAATCTTAGTGGCACTTCGTATCGCCAAAGGCTTGACCCAAGAACAACTGGCGGAGAAAATGAAAGTAGCTCAACCACAAGTTTCTCGTGATGAGAACGAGGAATATCGCGGGATCACGCTCGAACGCGCTCAAAAAATCATGAGTGTTTTGGATGCCAAGCTGCAAAAGAGTAAAGTCATTATTGGCCATCACAGCAGCAAAGCCGCTTAAAGACGGAGATTTAATCGAAGTCGAATGAGGGAGGATAAACATGGTTGGTGACGCTGAGTTTAAAATAACAGAAAACAATGTGCGGGAGGCCGACCAGATTATTGTAATTTTCTCTTTTATTTTTCACTTTCCGTTAGAGACATTTAGCAAAGTGCGTAAAATACAAGAGGAATACGCCAAATCCATACTTCATTTTACATCCATTGATGTTTCGGTTTCGGAAAATGATGGCACTTCGCTAGGAATGTATGTGTTGAGATGTAGTCCTGCGTTAGTGCAAGAAATAACTTCTAAGGTGAAGGAAATCAAGACGGTTTTAGTTGCGAATACGACCTTAAGTTACATTCAACCACCTTCACAATCATAATCACTTACGGGTCATCGACAAGGCGGTCTTCTATAAAAAGGAGGCCGCCTTTTTTTACATCAGCGATGCGGCGGAGCATAAGGACACTCTGTCCTAGGTGGTGCCGTAGGCCCCCCAAATGGTCTCTCTTGACATGGCAAGGGACCCCTGATAGATAAAGTCAGTTATTATTGAAAAGACGGATGGTTTTCGAAGTGTTTAGGGGGCAACGACGTTGGGTCGAAGCCAATGAATAAGGAGAGTGGCAATTATGTCGAGGTTCAAAGCTGCATTCGGACTTCTTTTGTCGTTGTGCGTCGTGTCGGAGTCGTATGCGATTGGTGGTGCTTTTATCGGAAATGAAGTCCCCAGCGCTCGCGCCGCAGGTCAAGGCTTTGTCGGTGTTGCGGGTCAAAACGAAGATCCGACTACTGTTTACACGAATCCGGCCGCGATGACATCATTGCTCGGAACGCAGACAACCTTCGGTTTGACGTGGGAAAATATTCATGGGGGCTATAAAGACAACTCGGGGAATGTGACAAAAGAGCGTGTGACTAATGTTGGCGTTCCCAATTTTTCTGTGACGCAGAGCTTCCTTGAAGGCAAATTAAGTGCGGGACTTAGTGCGCAAAGCCCTTTTGGCCTTGAAACTTATTGGGATGCTAATAGTCCGTTGCGTTATGTGGCGACGGATTCACGCCTTAATATGGTTGATATAACGCCGGCGATCGCCTACCGAGTGATCCCCATGCTGTCAATTGGCGCAGGCGTCGATTACGTTAATTTGTTTAATGCGAGCCTTAATCGTGCCGTCGATGTGACAACGACTAACTTCGGTCTCGCGCAACAAGGTATAGGCACGTTCACCGGAGCAGGCGCAGACGGGGCATCCAGCTTATCCGGTCAAGGAACCGGATGGGGATATCATGCGGGTGTGCTTTTTCAGCCTAATGAACAACATGCGTTTGGTGTGACGTATCACAGCAAGCAGGATATTCGAGTGCTGGGTAGCGTAAGTTTAAGTGGTTTGTCGGGAACGTTAGCAGGCATCTTTGGTGGCTCAAATTATTCGACGTCGGCCTATACCGACCT
>JAYWEN010000189.1:0-9689 GCA_043779245.1 Elusimicrobiota bacterium
AAACGGTCCGAGGCCAGGCGACCTTCTTTCAGAGCGGATTGAATCGCACACCCCGCATCGGTTCGATGCTTGCAGTTCGTAAACCGACATGCCTCAATCAACCGGACCACATCGTCGAACGTATCGATGACCCCTTCGGCTTCCCAGAGTTGCAATTCGCGCATTCCGGGAGTGTCGATTAAAAGGGCGCCTTGCGCCAAGGGGATAAGCCGACGAAAACTTGTCGTGTGGCGGCCACGGTCATCATTTCTGCGAACCTCCCCCACAGCCTGCTGCTCCCGACCAATCAACGTGTTGATGAGGGTAGATTTTCCCACACCCGAGGAGCCGATCAGCGCGATGGTTTGCCCTTTATTAAGGTAGGGCTCCAAAGCCTCGAGACCCTGGCGAGTGATAGCACTCACCGCGAGCACCGGCGCTTTGCCCGTCACAGCTTGAAGTTCCTGGGCTGCCGCCACAGGATCTGCACTCAAATCAGATTTGCTGAGCAGAACCACCGGCGTTGCCCCCGAGTTGGACACCATGGCCAGGTAGCGCTCCAATCGCCGACTGTTGAAATCTTTATTCAAAGACGTGACGACAAACACGGTGTCAAGATTGGAGGCAATCAGTTGCTCATCAAATTCCTGACCAGACGTTTTTCGTGAGAGCGTGCTGGCGCGGGGAAGAATCCGATCAATTGTGGCCGTGCGTTCCGTGTCTCGCGGTGTAATAGCCACCCAATCCCCAACGGTCGGATAATCGGCACGGCGTTTGGCACTATGGCGGAGTCGGCCTGAGACAGTGGAAAGGAGTTCGCCTAGATCCGAGTGAGTCACATAGGCGCCACGTTGTTCTTCAATCACGCGAGCAGGACGGGATCCAGGATCCAGGAGTGAATTAAATGCGGAAATAAAAGGTTCGCGCCATCCCAGATCTTCCAAGGTCATTGAAGGCATGTTCAAGAATTCTACTTGTTTAGGATGATGCTCTGTGAAATCGATTCAAGGGAGGATAAAACAACGGGGCGACCTCAATCTTGACTCCTACGTATTGAGGCCGCCCCGCTAACAACTCTAGCGTTTAGATTTCTTGGATTTTGATTTCGTCTTTTTCGCTTTCTTTTTCATTCGTGTTCTCCTTTTCTCAGATTTTGAATGTCGTACGAATCCGCGATGCACAATAGCCTACCGCCAATCCGCGCGCGCGTCAAGACAAACTCTCATGCGCAGAAATATTTTTAAACTATTTTAATTAGAGGAAATTAAAAACGTCTCGGATTGAGACTCGATTGCTTTGAGGAATCGACAAACGTTCGCCGGGCAGTTTGAACAGAGCATGCACCGCCAGCGTGGCAAACGGAGCGCCAGATCCGTTGAGCTTAACGGCATTATTATGAAAGTCGAATTGGCGGCCCACCATATAGCCCGCCATCATGTTGACTTCTATCGTCGGACGAATGTTCCAGGAGAACCCAGGTCCCACCCGGACTTCCTGATAATCGACGAGCGCACTGTTTAATTCCGGACGTGAGCGAGCGCTGCCGAAATGAGGACCCACCCGGTAGGTGTCGCCTCGAACGTCTGCGCCGAATGTCAGAGTGAGATCCGGTCGGGCCACATATTCGATCGAGGGGCTAGGCATATAGGCTTTCAGCTTCCAGCGATTATTCATCTGCCACCGGAACCCTGCGCCACCTAAAATGCGCGAGCGTCGCCACGTATTGACACTCACTCCGACCACCCATTGGAACCTATCACTGACTACACGCGTGTAGCCGATGTCCAAAGGAGAATTGAAGGCATCAAAACCAGAACCTTGCCAATCGGTATATAAGCCGGGACGACCTTCTATATGCACCAGGTCTTTTTCCGACCAACGAAAATCAATGCCGACGAGCCCCATCAAGTTGTCGAGCTTGTCAGGCACTAGCGCGTTATTGGGAACGCCAAACGCCATACGCTGATACTCAACACCGCCCTGGACGAGAAAGGCCAGCAACGTATGTCGCATGAATTGGTGCCGAACGTCAAAATAGCTCTCGTCCACATTGCGATTGGTCCCATTACCCATGTTGCCGCTTGCGCGTCCCACATAGTCGTACTCAATATTGGTTTCGTAGGACCCTTGTGTTCCGGTCCATTTCTTTTTTTGAAACGAGGGCGATTTTGTTTCAGCTTCCTTTTGAAAGGCCGCTTCCTTTTTTTTATCGTCAGGCACAACGACTTTCTCTGTGTCTTTTTGCTGGTGCTGGCTGGTAAGAGACCGAGTCGCAGTGGTGTCTGCCGCGTTTCTGGAGAAAAGGTCGGAGACTTGTCCCGTGCCGAAGCAAGGGGTTGAAAAAAGAAAAACCAGGAATGGAATTCGGATCGTTTTCATTGTCAGGCTTTAGAACCGGTTGTAGCTAAAATGGTTTCATGAAACAGTATTCGTAAGAATTAATTGTAACTGCTTTTGGGGCCGCCGTGTCTCATGGGCGACTGCGAATCAAAGGAGGCTTCACATGCTTTGGACCATATTCGTTATTTTGCTGGTGTTGTGGGCGTTAGGGATGGTGAGTTCCTATACGTTAGGCGGTTATATTCATTTGCTGCTCGTTGTCGCCGTTGTCGTGGTGGCGATTCGTGTCATCCGAGGCGATCGGCCTGTTTAAACGTCCTTCTTAAGAACGTAACCGTCATAGCACGCGGCCTGTCGTATATGATGGCGTTGTCACCATTCCAAAGAATCGAGGTTTCCCATGCCAAGAGCAAAAAATATAAAAGATGTCCTCAGTATTAAAAAAAGCCAAGTTCTCAACCCCAACGAAACGCGGGGGCTGTCGGACGAGGACGATCCTGAGATTGAAACGACTTGTCCGATTTGCGGTTTAGACAAAACACAGTGGAAGGCGCACAATGGCGCCGGATACGAGTTGAGCGGTGAAATATTCTGTTGTCAGGAATGTGCCCGAGGAGGCGATTGCATATGCGTAAGTTGACAGCGGCTTTAACCCTAGCGCTGCTCATGATCACGCGAGTGCGAGCCGATGACCAGCCGATCCTTCTAACGGACGGAAGTTATGTGGCGTCGGTGATGACTCCGTTTATCTTGGCCGGATCTCACTCGGCCAATCCAGAACTCTAAAGAGGAGGCAAGACATGCTGCGCTGGGCACTTATTTTCCTTTTGATTTCGATCATAGCCGGAGCCATGGGATTTACAGGGATCGCAGCGGGCGCTGGAGCTGCGGCACGCGTCTTATTTTTTCTCGCACTGACACTATTTCTTGTTCTTCTGATTGCTGGTCTTGTGATTGGAGAAAAACTCAGCACCAAATAAGCGACTCGGCTTATTTGTGAAACATGACTACCCGTCCGCCTGTGGTTTTGGACACATTGCGCAAGGCCGACTGGGCGACCTTCACTTTAACAGAGCGTCCTCCCGCGATAGGAATGGCCATCTCGACAGCACTTTCGACTCCGGATTTATTGCCCTCCGGAAAATAATTAGCCAGATCTTTCCCCAACAATTCCTGCATGGGAATTCCCAGTAAGGATTCGGCGGCGGCGTTAAGATAATTCACTTTACCGCGTAGGTCCGCGGTGACAACGCCCCACGGAAGACTGCGCAAAGTCGACGAATGCCACGCTTCCATACTATCCATCGAGCTTTGCAGTTGATGTCGGTACAGCGCCACTTCAATCACGGTCTGAAGGTCTTTTTCCTCGAACGGCTTAATAATATAACCGTAGGGCAGCGTGGCTTTGGCCCGCTCCAAGGTCTTCTCATCGGCGTAGGCAGTCAAATAGGTTACGGGAATATTAAATTCGACTAGCATCTCCTCGGCCGTCTCAATCCCGTCTCGATCCCCTTTGATGCGAATATCCATCAGTATTAAATCGGGCCGCTTTTCTTGAGCGATTACGCGCGCTTCATCTGCGGTGGCAGCAAGCCCCACCACTTCGTACCCCAACGTGATCAGCATTTGCTTAATGTCTTCTGCGACAATCGCTTCGTCTTCTACAATGGCGATCTTTGCTTTACTCATACGTGATTCTCCTTTTCGATTGGCCCTTTAAATTCCATAGTAAATTGAGTTCCTTTTCCATAGGACGAGACGATCGTCACCTCAGCGTTTAATTGACGCGCCAAGGACTTCACCAACTGAAGGCCCAACGTCTGCTGGCTCGCCCAATTAAAGCTCTCGGGAAGTCCTACGCCATTATCTCCCACCACGAGCCTCAGCATTCCTGGAGAAAACGCGTGGCATCTGACGGTCACTTTGCCCAGACGTTTGTTTGGAAAAGCGTACTTCATAGAGTTCGTCACAAGTTCCGTCACGATGAGTCCGCATGGCGAAGCCAAGTCTAAATGAACGTTGATGTCCGGAGCCTCTACTTCACTCACGATTTCCTCGGGACGCACACCGTAAGAGCGCAATAAACTTGAAACCACATTACGCAAATAGACCTGCAGATCAATATTGGATAAATCGCGCGATTGATACAGATACTCGTGAATGAGCGCCATCGCTTGCACACGACTTTGGCTCTCGCGAAAATATTGCAATAAATTCGGGTCCGTCACCTTTCGCGACTGCATCCGCAATAGACTTGTCACAATTTGAAGGTTGTTTTTCACGCGATGATGAATCTCTTTTAACAAAAGCTCTTTTTCTTTAAGAGAGGCTTCAAGCAACTGTTCATGCTGCCATTTGTCTGTAACGTCTCGCACTACATTGGCAAAGCCCTTAACATTTCCCTGAGCATCTTTAATGACAGAAATCGCCACATCGGCGCGGAATCGCGTTCCGTCTTTACGCACTCGCCAGCCTTCTCGCACCACCATTCCTTCATCCATAGCCTGTCGCAAGGTCGCAGCGGGCAGACCAGACGAGACATCCTCGGGTGTAAAGAAAATTGAGTAATCCTTTCCGATGATTTCCTCCGCGCGATAACCTTTCAGACGTTCGCCAGCTTCAGTCCAGGTCATCACACGACCATCGGGACCCAGCATATACATCATGTGAACCTTTAGACTATCTACGAGCTCAATAAACTGGTTCGTCAGGTTACTCGAGACTTCATCAATTTCTCTACTGACCACGTGCGACGCATGGGAAATGACCACACCCCCAATTAATGTGCTGCTGATGATTGCAATAATAGAGCAAATCGCGGGATTGAGAAAAGCAAACACATACTGTGACAATATGGCGTAAGTGACGACCGATAAGCTCGCCAAGGGTAAAAACGTCCGGAGCAGCCTCGCCTGAGTTTTTTGTCCATGGAAAGGCTTCAGCGGCCAAGAGTCTGAGCCAAGACTCATGATTAAGCTGAGCGAAAGGAACCCGCAGCCTACCGTTGATAAAAATGGAACGGGCCGGGAGGAATGCAGCATATCGAACGGGGCATGGTACACATATCCCAAAACAATCACGAGCATCCCCACAAAACTCACAAGAATCGACATACTGATGCAACTTCGTGAGGCACTCGACAGGGTCAGAACCTGCGGCCAAAACAAACATCCCAGATTGACGATGATAAGCACGTACAGGATGAAAGGATCAATAGCGATTTGAATCGCCCAGGGAATATAAGTGAGGTGAAAGCCCAATGATTGGGCAGTCACTGTAAAGAGATGAACTAAATCCACCGCGTTCCCAGCACAAATGGCTAACCCCAAAACGCCGCTGATACGAAATAGCATTGCCCAATGGGAAGGTCGAGGAACTTTAAAGTAACAAGAGAAGCAAGTTCCCAACAGAACAAAATCCAACGCCGTCCGAAGCGACATTTCGCTTGAGTAAGGATGGCCTTTTAAAAATCGATGATCATTCGTGAGCCACCCCCATAGGGCAAACAAGCCGACAGAAACAGTGAGCCCCCCTAACCATAGAGAGTTACGAGGACACACAGGAAGCTCGGACGATTCTGGCGTCGCGGTCAACGCGTCAAAAAGGGTTGCCGGAATCTCCTTCGCGGGCGCCAGAGCGTTCACGGACGGTCCTTCATAATTTTTGCCAATTCATGACGGGCGCGAAGCAAATACACTTTTACGGTATTTAGAGGCCGCCCTGTCTTTTCGGCAATGGCCTGCAGCGGCATCGCTTTCAAATAATGGTCTACCACAAGTTCCCGGTAATGCGGCGGGAGTTTATCTACTGCTTTGCGAACTTGCGCCGACTCTGCGGACCGCTCCAATTCGGAAATGAAAGAGGGTTGGGGATCGGCGTATTGCCGAGCTACTTTATCATCACTATCCGAGGACTGATCTTCCAGAGACGATTCCATATGCCGGCGGCGTTGCCTTAGGAAATTCCGTGCCCGATTGAGTGTAATGGAATACAACCAAGTGGAGAGCTTGGAATCCTGACGGAAGTCCCCTAAGTGCCGATAGGCTTCGATAAACACATGTTGAAGGAGATCTTCGGAATCCTGTAAATTTCGCAGCATCCTCATAGCTGCACTGAGGAGTGCGGGACGATGAATTCTGACGAGTTCGCTGAATGCGTCCGATGACCCATCGAGTGTGCGTTGAATAAGTTCGCGGTCCGTGATTATGGGGGGTTCGCCAGGCACAAGTTTTCCAGGTTCGTTAGACACGCTGATATTCCTCCGGTTACAGACGATTAAATTCGCCATTTCTGTAACTAATTATTTAAAACCCATGTCCTACCAATCAGATCTATCAATCCTTAGCAGGAAAAGGAGAAAACAAAATGACACGGAAATCATCGAAACATCGTCACTTACACACGAATCGAACCTCGCGCACAGAGGCCACCATGAAGGGCAATGATGCCCAGAAACTTATGGCGATTCAATCCCCTTTAGAAGCCGTAGCAGAACGTATGCTCGACCCCTATTGGGCCTGGCGCACCGTAAGAGGATAAGAAAATCTGTTAAAGCATTTTAACAGACAGTTCTATGAGAAAACGGAAAACTAATCAATCAAAGAAAAGGAGAACTACCATGCAAGAAACACCCAGCCAGACGATTGACGACGTGATACGAAGTGGCGAAGACCAAGCTCAGAATAAAATCAAGAATGCGCGTGAACGGATCACAGAAGTCACCCAACGCGCGACCGAGAAAGGTTCCGAAGCATGGAAAGACACTGTGGACCTCGTGAAGCGACATCCGGCTCAATCATTAGGGATCGCCTTGGCTGCCGGTGCGGCGCTTGGCGCCTTAGCGGTAGTCCTCTTTTCGCGTGACGATGAACCCGCCTACTCGAAGGGTTTAAAAAAGGCCGCGAGCTCAGGGAAAGATAGCTGGAACAATTTTCGATCTTCCTTTGATAAGGGGATAGAAGGGTTGTCCGAAGCTGTCGATCAAGTAAAATCGTCGTTTCGTTAACTATTAATGGAATCACAAGCCTCTAGTCGCAGCTGTCCGCGATTAGGGGCTTTTGAACTCCTACGTATTTCACTAAATTAAAAAGGGAGGATTTTTAAAATGCGCATAAAGAAGTCTTGGATTTTGTTGGCAGGAGCCTTAGTGCTCGTCGGGTCCGGAACAAGTCACGCCTTTGACTGGTTCGGAGGACGGTTATCGGTAGGGGGCGGTTACGGAAGAGCGAAACCCAAGCTTCCTTATGATTACCAGGATCAGTATCAAGACGGCGAAATGTGGACGGCGCATATAAAATACTTCATTAATAACGATGTGTCAGTTGCCGCGTCCTACGCTGATTTGGAACCCTACCGACGCGGGAACAAACAGGACTTCTATCGTTTCCGACCTGTCGTAGCCTCTGTGCGCTATAACATCTTCCATCATTTACCTTTCACTCCTTATCTTACAGCGGGTGCGGGATATGCGTGGAACAATCACCAATCGAATGGTGCAGATACCGTGCGATGGAAAGGTTTTACTTATCAGGCCGGTCTGGGACTCGAGTTCTTCATCACTGAAGGTACTTCCCTGGGCGCTGAAGCGCTGTATCACAGCTTCGAAGGCGATGGCAACCACACGCCTTATCGACTCGCCTCAGCCGTCGGGATGGTGAACTTCTATTTCGGGGCTGGACCCTCCCAGAGACGAACGGAAGAAGCGCTTCAGAAAACGAAAGCAGAATCTGAAAAGGCACAGCGGGATGCTGAAGCTGCGAAACAACAGGCGCTTCTTGCTCAACAGCAAGCCGCCGCCTCTCAACAAGCGCAGAACGCTTCGCAGGCGGAACTTACAGCCGCTCAGCAAGCGGCACAAGCCGCCGCGGCCGCTCAAGCCGCTGCGGATCAACGCACGCGAGACATGCAGTCTAAATCGCAGCAGGCACAGGCCGAGCTGGATGCCATTAAACAAATGGTCGCTCGCAAAGACTTGAGTCCCATTACCTTTGAAACGGGTAGCGCGACTCTTGTTGCGTCATCCAATGACACGCTAAATAAAGTCGCGGAGGCCATTAAGAAGTATCCAGACCTCAAGATGCGCGTGGAAGGTCACACGGATAATGTCGGCGGTGAAGCGTATAACGTGAAGTTGTCTCAACAGCGCGCTGACGCCGTTAAGAACTATCTCGTGAATCGGTCCGGCGTATCGTCCAATCAAGTCACAGCGGTAGGCGTGGGCAAGGCTGGACCCGTGGCTGACAACGGGACCTCCGAAGGTCGCGCTCAAAATCGTCGCGTAGAGTTCATCACCTACATTCAATAGTCGAGACTAAGCAGCCAAAGAACCCTCGACCCTCATTGGGTCGGGGGTTTTTTTTGCTCGTAACTTTGATTTCTGGAATGTGTCTAATTTCGTAGCACGATAACTTACTTTTTTACAGGAGGCTCTATGAGTGAAATGAATCGCGGAAAGCAGGCTGTCTCACGAGGTGCCGATCGGACCACAGACATTTTGGATGAAGTGAAAAATCGCTTTTCGGACGTCGTCGAAGACGTCAAGGATAAAGGCGATGAGCTGCTCTCAGACGCCAAAGAGCGTGGAATGAAAGCCTGGGGAAATGCACAAGGCCAAGGGGAAGATGCGTGGAAGGGTTTTCAAAGCCTCGTCCGCAAACATCCAGGACCTTTCGTGGGTGCCGCATTCGTCGCAGGCGCCTTATTTTACGCGCTCATGGGCAATAAGGAAGATTAACCTTTAAATTCATAGGAGATTCAGATGCCTACACAAACACCCACTAAAACGCACTACGCCGTTACGATCCTGACCGATGATCATGAGAAGGTTAAAGGCCTTTTCGAAAAGTTCGAAGAAACGGAGGACCATACCGCAAAAATGAAGATCGTCAAAGAGGCTCTCAACGAGTTAAAAGTTCATGCCACGATTGAGGAAGAGTTGTTTTATCCTGCGGTGCGCCAAGAGGTGGAAGACAAAGAAGGAATTATGGATGAGGCGGATGAAGAGCACCACGTCGCCAAAGTGCTCATCGCTGAACTCGACCACATGACCGGAAAAGAAGACCATTGGGAAGCGAAATTCACCGTACTCACTGAGAACATTCGTCACCACATTAAAGAAGAAGAGAACGATATGCTCCCGCTCGCGCGCAAATCGAATATTGATTTTGATGCTCTGGGGGAACGTATGTGGGACCTTAAGCAGACGTTGCTAAAGGCGGGTGTGCCACCCGATGCGGAAGCCAAAATGATCGAGAAAGTAGGGCTTCGTGGAGATAGTCCAGCGAAAAATGCTCAGAAAAAAATCTCCGTTACGCTTAAAAAGAAAAACTAATCGCTTCACCATAAGCACCGAACCCCGCCGGGCATCCGGC
>JAYWEN010000190.1:0-1878 GCA_043779245.1 Elusimicrobiota bacterium
GTCCACCCGGTGGACTTTTGAAATCCGACTCTCCGCTTAAAATCAAATAATTATGATATGTCATACATTGACATAGTGTGTTACTTGTGTTATGCTAGAGGAAAATCCTAAAGGAGGACCCACGTCTATGAACGTTTCGCTCACCCCCATGCTAGAGAAGTTCGTCGATACGAAGGTGAAAAGCGGCCGCTACAACTCGGCCAGTGAGGTTTTACGAGAAGCGCTGCGACTATTGATCGAGAATGACCAGATTCAAGAGCTGCACCGGAAGGAGTTAAACGCCAAAATTGATGCGGGTTTAGCGTCTGCGGCCCGAGGCGAAGCTGTTGATGGAAAAGAGGCAATGGCAAAACTGCGCCGCCGGGAAGAAGAAATTCGACGTAAGAAAAAGACCGCATGAAACGCTGGGTTCTTGCCCACCCAGCCGAGAGGGACCTGGACGAGGCCCATCTATATCTATGCGAATACGCCAGCATAGAAACGGCGGCCCGTCTTCGCGAGGGCATCGAGCAAGCTTGCATCGGCTTGGCGGAAATGCCCGGCAAAGGTGAGCAACGTCCCGACTGGACGGACCGCCCTGTGCTATTTTGGTTCGTTGATCCTTATTGGATCATCTATCGCGCCGATACCGATCCGCTAGAGGTTGTGCGCATTCTGCATGCCGCACGCGACATTCCTAGTCTATTATGAAGCAACGCCTTAAAAATATAACGCGACAGGGGCGAGCCCGTCTCGTGAAACGCGCGAAAGCTGATAAACTCCCTTGGGTGAGCGGCGCGGCGTAAGAATCCCCAGATTGTTCGGTTTGATGTTCCCCACTGCGGCGCGATAGACGTTGCGTTCAAAGTCTAAACGTCATTCACGGTCTAAACGCCGGAACGGCTTTGAACGGCGTTTTTAACAGAACGGCGTTCGGGTACCCCCGGCGTTCGGAGAGTTGAACGTCGTTTAGATCTTGAACGCTGAACAGGTTTTGAACGACGTTCTATGCCCGATTTACGACACAAAGAGGTCAAGACTTTGAAGGGTGCCGTCGGAGGCAGGGTCAAAATGGGTATCATGAGCCCCATGAGTTTCTTACTGGCCTTTGGCTATTTCACCACGCTGGCCACAGCATTTCTGTGGAAGCTCCTGCCAATGTGGTCTTCGGCCATCCCCGGGGGTTTCCAGGACACGCGATTGTTTTTGTGGAACGCTTGGTGGTTTCATCATGCGTTGAGCGTCTTGCACGTCAATCCCATCGATACGCCGATGCTCTTTCATCCCTTTGGAGCCCATCTCATTTCACATGATTTCCCCATGTTTATGAACCTCGTCACCTTCGCGGGGCAATCCTGCGGCCTTTCTCTCATCTCCTCATCTAACGTTTGGTTATTCTTGAGCTGGGTGCTCTCAGGGTTCTGCACCTTTGGTCTTGTGCGCGAAGTCACAGGGAAAACGGAGCCGGCCTTGGTCGCGGGAACCGTCGTGATGACCCACAGCTACATGCTGGCTCGTGCGCTTCAGAATTGGGGACAGTTTAATGTCTTTGGAATCGCCTTGTTTCTGTGGATATTTGTGCGGGCCCGAAAAATGTCTAAACCTTCGGCATTTGTGGCTTCGGGCATGGCCCTCGCTTTGACAGCGGCATGTCACTATTATTTTTTGATGTATTGCGTCACGATCGTGATCGCCGTCGCACTCTATGATCTATCTCCCTTTCAAGTGATGTTCGCAAGACGCGGTGACCAGTGGGCCAAAGGACGGAATAGTCTCTTAGGAGTCATTGTGACAGCGGCACTGATCGCGATAGGGATTGCCATTCATCCGACCACCCTCCACGTGGGACGAATGACACTAGGTATGGAAAGCCCGCAGAATCTTTTATTTGTGATGTGG
>JAYWEN010000191.1:0-6970 GCA_043779245.1 Elusimicrobiota bacterium
CACCTCACTACCTTCCTTTGGATGCCTTTCACTGGCTCATGTCTTTCTGCAAGAAGCATCCTATGCAGGCGGCCTTTAGGGGCGCGTTCGCATGGCTCGTTATGGCAGGATTCTTTCGGTGGCGCTTGAGACGCTGGGGTTCTGACGTGCTTGTGGTCGGCTTGATCGCCGCGGCACTTTTGATTCTTATCGGGGCATGTCTTTTTCTACTTAAGACGCGGGGCGGATACCAGTGGTTAGGCACGAGTCGCCTCTCATGAAACAGGCTGACACATTCTCTACCCTGTGGAAGAAATATCATTTTGCCGCTTTGATTGGTTTAGGCATTGCCGTTATGGCGATCGGTCTTACTTATTATTTGTCACCGATGACGCGACTTGCGCTCTACGGCGTAAGACTCAGTTACCGGTTTGCTTATCGCGGACCCAGCAGTTATCTTGTCGGATGGCAGTCCACTCTCGAAAGTTGGACGGAACGCGAGGCCAGCGTCGATACGTCTCTGGCCAAAGAAAAAGTGGAAGAAGTGAGCACTCTTTTAATTGAAAAACTCCCCGGCACCTCCGTACAAAATCTTTTGCGGGTCAGTCCTAAAGAATGGATTCTCGCTCGGACCAATGCGGTGGGCGTTCAAAATCAAATGATTCCGATTACGCATCCTTCCATCGCTCCCTCCAAGATCCTGCTTGATAAACAGGGCACGCTCCTCGAGCGTCAAACAGCGACCGCGTGGCGGACCCATCGCGCCCTTCAGTTTTTAGTGCCCGGTTTCCCCAAAGGAACCCAGCGCCGTGGAAGCACCTGGACTGATCATCTCGAATGGGTGGATAGCCTCAATGACTGGAAGATTCGTTGGCAGGCTGACGTGCATTGCGTGCTACAAGATTTTGAAGAGCGCTACGATAAGCCGAGCGTGCATATTCTCTATGAAGCTGTGCTCGTACCGACGATTGTCGAAGAGGCGTACTGGGCCAAAGGGATGACGCGGCCGATGTCCTTTTCCGGGAAAGCAACAGGCGAAGCCTATTACAGCGTTTCTGAAAAGACCATTACCTCGAATACCTTTTCCTACGGAGGAATCGCAAGGATTCCGATTATGGATTTAGAGCGCGTGCCAGAAGATTTGCGAGTAGGTGTTCCGCTTGTACCCGGGCCGGGCACCGTCATTCTAAAGTTTGAGAATTCCGTTAATGTCCAGATTCCTTAGCGAAGTGCGTTTTCCGCCAACGCCACAGTCCCACACCCATGAGCGCGACTCCTAGACCCACCAATCCCCATACCTGAATCATCGGTCGCTGTTCATCAGGATCCTCGTCTGTTGCGGTCGGCTGATTCTGGCGTGCTGCTTTGGCGTTCGTCGCCCAAAGAATAGCCTGGACTGAGCTGATTTTGACGCTATAAAATCCTTTTTGATAAGCGGCCGATAGCAGCTCCATGGCCATCGGATCACCCTTGGCCGCGGCCTGCTGGATGAGGGTAAGAGATATCTGATCGCTACGACGGGAATTTCCCGTCACGGAGATATCGGGACGGTCTGACCTGGGAAGCTGTGAAAGCGGCGCTAATGGGGCATCAGGAACGGACACTTCAGCTTCCGGCTCACGTTTTTCATCGGGTCTTGCGTAGGGTTCTTTTGGTAGATCGATGGAAACTGGCCCGTCTTCAAAATTCGAACCCGCCTTTTGCAGGTCGACGATACCCTTCGCGTCGAAAGCTTCGAGTATCTTAGTTGGATCCTGAACCGGGGCTTGCTTCGCGTCGCCCGCGTCGACGTAATAGTCGAGTCGCTTCGAAATGGCCGTCAGCGTCGCATTGTCTGAGCGAACCGACCCCGGGGCGTAATCTTTTTTCTTATAGATTTGAAAAGAAGCCAAATTTCGAAGCAGTTCCGACTTCTGCATATCCTCGGGCACCCCATCTCCGTGCGCATACATTTTGGACATCACAAGCTGCGCGGCGGGATTTCCAACTTCCACCAGTGGCTTCAAATACAAAAGAGCCATCGCGAAATCGCCCTTGTTATACGCCTTTAGTCCCCGCTCGAAATGCTCTTGCTGAGGCGGGAGCTTTTCACAGGCTGCGCACAAAAGAGCGAGGAGGATCCAAGGTCGATATCGCATAGCGAGTTATGCTATCACTTAGCAGAATGATGGGATGGTTCTCAAGGGATATTATCGTAGGGCTCTCCATGGCGGTTTTTTACTGCTTGCCGGGGCTCGCACGAGCCGAAGAAATTACTTTGCAGATTCATTATTTGGGCCCGAGCCGCCCCTCGCCCTTCTCGGGACAACTTCTGCTGAACGTCGCGAATCACGGTTTTACCCCTGTATCCATGATCGATAAATTTAAGGAATCGGTGCTTCTGGTGGATGGACGCCCTTATCCTTGGAAAGAAAATCCGTATCAAGGCCCGATCGGGCTTCCTGTGCAAGGGTCATGGGAAGGCTGCTTACCGATCGAGCAATTTGTCCCTGAGGGCTTATCCCCAGGACCTCATCGCCTGGAACTGGGAATGAAGTCCGTCGTTTCCAAACCCATTAAAATCAAGATGGCCAAATCAATTCCTGCCGCGGCGGCACCCTCCGAGCGCGCGGCACAAGCCGCGGAGCTCAAGGATCTCCTGGCTCCGGGGCTTCTCAAGCGCTGCGCGGAGAATTGGCTAACCGAACCCGATGGCGGTCTTCAAAGTCTTGATGCCATTCACTATTACCTCGAGCCGGATGTGAAAATTTTGGTTCGCTACAAGCAAGTCAATGGTGAACAACGGGTGATGTCAGGAATCCGTATCTATCAAGAAAGTAGGATTGTGGACTAATCACCCATTGCCTAAAAAAGATATAACCTTTTCATGAAATCTGTTTGGAAGGCTAGTCTCTTGGGTGGGCTCACCGTATTTCTTTGGAGTAACGTTTCCTGGATGATGCTTCCTTTTCATCGTCAATCGTTCCAGCCGTTTCAACATGAAGCCGATGTAATGCACATGATGGATTTTGCCGTTCCCGCGTCAGGAATTTATCTTTCGCCTCACCAGTCTTCCGAAGAGGTCGTCTCGGCCGTACCCCTAGCCTTCGTGTCGTATTCCAAGGAGGGAATGCGTCCACTGAAACAAGCTATTGCCCTCAGTTTTTTCATCCATGTTTTTGGCGCGTTCGTGCTGACGTTATTTTTTCGCGGCGCGGCCCTTTTGACGTTCGGTAAAGCCCTTCTTATGGGAGCTCTTTACGGTCTTGCGATCGGATTTGTGGGGTATGGCCCCAATTGGGTCTGGTGGCATTTCTCCGATCATTTTACGCTTGTCGCCGTCATAGACTGCCTCGTCGGATGGACATTAGCCGGCGCGGTAATAGGAAAGGTGCTCTAACATGCCTCGATGGAAACGATGGATCGTTTTGATGGCGCTCACCTTGCTCGTAGTTCCCCCTTTTCTCTTTGCCGGGTGGGCTTGGGTCACGTTGAAGTACGTGTACGCCCAAGGCGAACGGGCGGGATTCGTTCAGAAGATCTCGAGAAAAGGTTGGCTTTGCAAAACGTGGGAAGGTGAGCTGGCCATGGCAAACCTCCCTGGCACGATGCCGGAAATCTTCCACTTTACGGTTCGCAAAGAAGATGTAGCCCACGAAATGGAGCGCTTGGTGGGTCAGCGCGTGAGCCTTACTTACGAGCAACATAAGGCTGTTCCGACGGCTTGCTTCGGCGAAACCGAGTACTTCATTACCCGCATCGCGCGCTCGCCTGCCAACTAATCTCTTAGAAGATCGGACATTGACTTGCGTCCTCTCGTGACTACACTTAGGAGAGCTATGTTTCGACGAATCCTCTTAATTTCTAGCCTGGTTTCATGGAGTGCTCTTGCATGGGCCGACAAGATCATTATGCGCGACGGCAAAATCTACCAGGGCCACATCATGGGAGAGACGAGCCGTTCGGTCATGATTTCAAACCCTCCGATTGATCCAAAACCGCGGTTCATCGATATGAAAGAAGTTATGACCATCGTTCGCGAAAGTCGACCGGCCGAGAAGCCAACCTTTGAAGATGGGCGGTATGCGAGCGTCAATGCGGGTCTGATCGGTCAAGTTTATTCCTCTGACGTTTTTTCTTTTTCTCCTGCGGCTGGCCTTTCGATCGGGGGTGCGTTCCGTATCCATCCCGCTGTTGAAGTCGGGGGAGACTTCATCTACACACCGGAAATGAAGGGGACGCTTCATGTTGTCGCCGGATCAAACACCCGATCCTACGAGGAGTTCTATTCCTATCAGGGCGGCTTTACAATTAAAGGGTTCCCCTTTTATAAGCGCACGGACTGGCGCGCTGAGCCCTATCTTTTTGTGGGGTATCACTGGAACCGCCTCGTTCCTAAAGGGAGCGAGGATCAATTGAAAGGCAGCACGATTCTTGGCGGAGCTGGGGTGATGATTGCTTGGTGGAAGCCTCTCTATTGGGATTTTCGTTTTGGGTATGGGCACACCAATTACAGCTCAATTAAATTCTTAACCGGTGACGGGGATCTGTCAGGCGTGACGCATGATACCTATACGCTGTCGGCAGGCTTGTCATACCGCTTTTTATGAAACGCTTTTTCATTGCGGCCGCGCTTTTCCTATTCCCTTCATTCCTCCAAGCGGCCGATCAGGCCGGTAAAGATCTTTGTCAGAAGAATTACTCCTCTTACAAAGACCGCATCGCAAAAGATCCAACCGATTCGAAAGCCTGGACCGAGCTGCGAGTCTGCACAACCGAGCTCAAGCGTTGGGACGAGGCGATTCAGATCGCTTTGCAGGCTCGTCAGAAAAATCGAGAACTCTCCGAGCCTTACCTCATTCTTGGCTTGGCTCAGATGCAGCAAAAGAACTACGAACGCGCGGTCGAGCACTTTGATCAAAGCATCGGGCTTAAATCCGATCAGCCTCTGGCCTATTTTCAAATGGGAATGGCGTATCTCTATCTAAACGAACCGGCCAAGGCGGAGCTGGCGGCCGAGCGCGCCGTAGAGCTTGATCCCTCGAATTCGTCGCACCACCGGCAGTTGGCCTATACCCAGCTTTTACAGGGTGAAAATGCCGCGGCGGAAGCCTCCGCCAAAAAAGCAATCGAACTCGACAAGAACGATCTCGCTGCACATAAAATTCTGGCCAAGATTTACGGCAAGGCTGGCAACACCCTGGGCATGACCGAAGAACTGGGATTTGTGAAAAAGGGCGAAGCAGCTTTTGCGGCGGCGCATCCCGAACTCGTTAAAAAACCGGACCCCGTGGTGACTGCACCCAAAGACGAGGAAGAAGGTGAGACAAAGAAAGGCAAAAAAGAAGAAGATTATGAAGTGGTTGGGAGAATCATCGGGCAGTGGAACAAAATGAGGGAAGCTGCGCTTCAGGGCAATATTGAACAAACTCTTATTTATTATTCGGATTATTTGGATACTCGCGATCAGTACCGCGACGCCTTCACAAAAATGGGCATCGCGCGCATGGACCAGGTGTTCTCAAGTTTTGGTGAACTTTACGACTGCGACATCGTTTTTGCTTCCGCGCACTGCAAATCAATGGTCAAGAATGCGGCAGGTACCGTGGTCGTCACGAAAATCCGCTTCGAACGCAACCCCGATCACGTTTGGCGCATCCGGTCGTTCTAGAAAGGCTAACTTTTGTGATTCGGACCGGCCGCTAAAACGAGCGCGTTGGCGACCGGGCGGCCGCCTTCGAAATAGCGCTCGTCTGCCATCGCATTTCCAGATTGCGCTAAGATCGCCCGAGACCGCCCCCCGTCCAACGCAATCGCTTCTTCGGCGCCCAGTCCTGTGAGAGCCTCTGCCACTTGTTCAAAGGTAAGATTTCCCGGCGTATTTTTATGCGCCCAGACTAGAATCGCATCGCCGTTGCGCTTGACGGCTAACGCCATACGGTCGCGACTCTTCAAAGAGTCGAGGCGTTCGACCTTGGCTGTGACTTGAACTCGCCCCCCCTCTAATAATCGGGGCCCGGCCAGAAGGCCGTGCATCACATCATGCTTGACCCACTCATGGGGTAAGGACCAGCGTGGATGAATAAGCGCTCCGACCTGAAATTGTCCAGTTTTCGAGCGAGATTCACCATGCAAGGCGACCAACAAACCATCCGAAGGAATGCGGACCGTGCCTTTTCGATAAATCTCTGAAATGCGATAAATTCCCGGACGGCCGGGTTCGGCATGCGCAGACACATACGTTGAATTGTCTGGAAGTTTCAAGGTTGAGCCATAGGTCGGCGTGAAGAGCGCGAGCGCATTCTTTCCGCCAGGGACATTGATGTGATGAACCGCTAAGGTCTTGGTCTGAAGCGCCCGAGAGCGGCCGGCGATCAGCGTGTCCAAATACACTTTGGGCATTTCATGGGGCGAGTTGATCCAGATATGCGACCCTTCGCCTGAACGACCCGGGGAACTGAAGCCCACCATGCTGCGTTGAAATCCTTGAGGCATGTTGAAAAATTCCATTTGGCCATCGCGTAATAGAAATCCAATGGGAAGCCCGGTCCCTGTGTCGAAGAATCCTCCGTTGATGGCGGCTAGAACCGGTCGATTCGTTTCTTTGGCGAAATGACGGGCAATATCTCGAATCGAGCGCGTGGCGGGTCCAGGGTCTTGATAGAATGAGACCGGTACGAGTTCGAGGTTTCCGGCGCCCAGTTGGGCGGCGACAAATTTAAGCGTCACGTCGCCTTGTTGTTGGATGACAAAACGCCCGACACCGTTGGGCGCAAGGCCGGTCTGCCAGAAGGCTGGCACTTGCCGGCGCGGTTGATCACAGAGAAGTAAGGCGAGGATACCGCCAACCGCCAAAAAGATGTATTCTTTTCGCACTTTCATTGAGGTCTTAGGGTAGCTGACCCAGACTCAAAATTCAACGGAGGATTTCCATGGTTAAAGCCGGCCAAGCCGCACCCGCTTTCAAGCTTCAGGATGAGGAAGGCAACTGGGTTAATTTGTTCGATTTTTT
>JAYWEN010000192.1:0-3658 GCA_043779245.1 Elusimicrobiota bacterium
GCTAACGAGCATCGGAATCCCGACCTTCTGCTTGAAGCGCGCGAACTTCTCGAGCATCTCCTCGCGCAAGAAATTGCTCCAGACGTCCATGCGGATTTCGACCAAGTCGGCGCGTTCCGCCCGTGCCTGTTCTAAAAGAAAAGGCAGATCGTCTCCGTCTAGCGACGCCACCAGTAACGGCGCGGATTTTTTTAGAAGCTCAAGAATTTCATTTTTCATAATTGGGCAATTGAGAAATCATACTGTAAAAATATCGAATATTTTCCCCCTATTGTGCGTCTAACCTTGTGACGGGCGCACTGCTGTGCGCCCCTACATTTCCTATGGAACCTATTTATCCTTATCGTCGATCGACTCGACTTTTTGACTTTGATTATGGTCAATCTGCTGCGTTTTTTATTTCTCTTGTCACGCAATATCGGCAGGCCCTTTTCGGACGAATTATCAATAAATCAGTGATCCCATTCCAGAGACAATCCAGGTCATTAGGGTCCCTGATAGCCCAATTCAAATCCGTTACAGCAAAGAAAATCAATGACATCGGCCAAACCAAAGGCCACGCCGTCTGGCAACGTGGCTATCACGACCGCATTATCCGCAATGAAGTGGAACTCGACAATGTGAGAGCCTATATCAGAACTAATCCTGAACGAGGTTAACGACGCGCTCCGCGGCAAACCTAATTGCCTCAGCATTCCAATGGCTGTCATCGATAAAATAAAAAAGCTTTTCATGTTTGAGCTGCCGCGATGCATCTTCCCTCAAGGGGTGCAGCAAGTTAACCGTTCTAATACCCTCCGCTTGAAGAGACTTTTCTACGCGATCTAAATAGAGAGGGCGGTCTTCAATAATCGGCGGATTCAAAAGTGGCGCGTACACGGTGTATTTCGAAGGCACCAACAGCATCCTCAACTCAAGTCCCCGTGCAAGAAGATCGGCCCTTATTTTCCGAACCCCTTCAATATGCATAGGCCTGCCATCGGAAAGTTGTTCGACTTCCTGCACTAAAAAAAGCATCCGCTGACCATCGGGAAGTTCTTTAGAGATCACACGCCCGCTGTATGGATTAGGAAGGATCCCATCATTTTGGAGTCGTTTGAAGGTGCGCTGCATCACGATCTGAAATGGATTGACTCGCCAGAAACCGTCCCAGCGCTTTTCGACGAATTTCTGCGTTTTCCAATACCAGGGGAGCGAAGGGCCGAGATCCTGAACGTTCTCCAAGGGAAGAAGATCGTCTCGTTCCATATATTCAAAGATAACAATTCCTTTTTTCATCTGCAGCCGGTCCACGATTCTCAAGATCCGCGCCAGATCGAGCTTAAGTCCCCCAGCGTTGAAGATGGATAGCCCGGTCTTGCGAGTGAGCTGTTCGGCAAGAGTTTGATCGTCGCTCACACCCGACCCCGCCGCAAACGAATCGCCTAACAATAAAATATCGGGTGGAGTCGCATAAAAAGTGGGAGTTACCCTAAAGCCCTGATCGTCCGTCGAAAAATATTCGGGGTGAAAGGTTCGAAGTTGCGGCAGATTGGCCAGAGCCGTTAGATCGCCGGAAGCGCGAGGGTTGCTATAGATTAAATTAGGTGTGAAGGGGCCATCCGCCGTCGCATAACGCGTCGAGGCCTCCCAGGCGCGGATGGCGAGGCGTTCGACCGGAACGAAACGCGAAGCGACATCAAGCAAGGCGAACACGCCAATGAGAAGTGGAATCACATGGCCAAGACTAAAGGATTTGCGCGAGTCCATCAGAATTGAAAGTACAGAAATAGCGAAGCATGGGCTCCATACATGGCAAAAAGACAAACCATAAAGAGCACGCTTAGCATCGCGGTCATAGGTCTCGACCATCGGAAGTGGCGCCACTCAAAGGTATTGGGAAGTCCGTGGCAAATAGTGGCGGCCACGCCAAGCAAAACGACGAGCGTCGGAGTGGCGACAAGATCCAATCCTTTTTGAGGGATGAACATCTTATGCAGTATCTGAAGGGCCACTGAGAGAGTTGGCGAACGAAAAAATACCCATCCGATCATCACGAGAAAAAAGGTCGCGGACGCCTTGAAGAAACTGGGCAGTCGTTCCCAGGACTTATGGCCAAACCGCTCCAAAACCAAAAGCGCCCCATGGTAGGCGCCCCAAATAATAAATGTCCATTGCGCTCCGTGCCAGAGTCCGCCGATGAGCATTGTGATTAGAAGATTTCGTGCCATGAATAGTTCTGATCCGCGATTACCTCCAAGTGGAATGTAAAGATAGTCGCGCAGGCAGCTCGACAGGGATATGTGCCAACGGCGCCAAAAATCCGCCATGCTTTCGGCTTTGTACGGGGAGTTAAAATTCTGCGGCAGGCGGATCCCAAACAAATGACCCAGCCCCACGGCCATATCGCTGTATCCCGAGAAATCAAAGTAGAGCTGATAGGTATAGCCCAAGACACACAGCCAGGTTGCGGCGCTCGAGAGAGATCCCGCTTGGAGAAAGGCCGGATCGATGAAGGCGGCCAAGGTGTCAGCGATCAGAACCTTTTTGATCAAGCCCAATGTGAAGAACGACCAACCGGCGTCGATGGACGAATGCTGCTGCGCGCGATCAATATGCTCGAAATCATCTTTCACTTGGCGGAAGCGAACAATGGGGCCCGCCACAAGTTGCGAGAAGAGCGAGACGTAACAGGCAAATTCCCAAAAGTCATCTGTCGGCTCTACGACACCGCGATAGCTGTCGACGATATAGGAGATCGTATGAAAGGTATAAAAGGAGATTCCGACCGGCAAAAGGATCTGGAAATAAGGGACCGATACCGGCCAATGGCTTTTCGTGGCCACCCATTGAAAACTCTGAAGCGCAAAGTTGGTGTATTTGAAAACCGCAAGCAAAAGCAGGTCGACCGTAATGGGAAGGATCAAACACCACCGTCGGCGACGCCGATCTTTCCAGCGCAAGAATCCCAGACCCGCTAAATAACTGACCAGCGTCGAAAAAGCCATCAGGAAACAAAATTTGTAATTCCAGTAGCCGTAAAAAATGTAGCTCGCAATCGTGAGCCCTATATAGCGCTGCCGCTTGGTCTTTAGACTCCAAAATCCAAAATAGGTGATCGGCAGGAAAGCGTAAAGGAAGATGAAACTATTAAAAAGCACGGGGAGATCTTAATCTAAATCGGACTTTACTGTGAATATTTTTCCCCATTGTTCATCTAACCTTATAACGGGCGCACTGCTGTGCGCCCCTACATTCCCAATGGACCCTATTTATCCTTATCGTCGCTCGACTCGACTCTTTGCCTTTGACTATGGTCAATCTGCTGTGTTCTTCATTTCCGTTGTTACGAAAGATAGGGCGGCCGTTTTCGGACGAATCATCAATAGGTCTGTCGAATTGTCGGATGAAGGAAATATCGTCAAAGAAGAATGGTTAAAGACCTCAGTGATACGACCAACAGTCGAATTAGACGAATGGGTCATCATGCCAGACCATTTTCAGGCGATTCTTGCCATAAATAACGTCGAGATTTGTGAAAAGCAGGAAATGAGGGCGAGGGCCGCTGGAATTGTAGGGGCGCACAGCAGTGCGCCCGTCATTCCGTTTCATCGACAATCCAGATCATTAGGATCCCTGGTGGCCCAATTCAAATCCGTAACAACGAAGAGGATCAACG
>JAYWEN010000193.1:0-3095 GCA_043779245.1 Elusimicrobiota bacterium
CGTCATAGTCCATCGCTCCCTCCGTTTTGGGAACGACTGTAGCTTAGGGTGTGACATTTCTAAATAACGCAGGTGTGACACTTTAAAAAAATTTCGACAGTTAATAAAGAGGGGTTGACAAACAATCGCATTTCGGGAATACTATTCCTTAAATGAGTCTCAAAATAGGATCGGTTGTCCGATTTTTTAAACCTCCGATATCGAGCTTTTTTTTGCTCGGACCTCGTGGCACAGGGAAATCCACAGCCATGAGAACCGCTTACCCTCATGCGAAGTGGCTGGACCTTTTAGATCCCGCTCTCCATCAGCAGTATCTTGCTCATCCAGAGCGTTTAAACGAATTTGTAGAAGCAGAGCAAGACTCCTCCGTCTTTGTCATTGATGAAATTCAAAAAGTACCTCAGCTCTTGGATGTCGTTCATTCCCTTATCGAAAAGAAGCGCGGTTACCAATTTATCCTAACAGGCTCAAGCGCGCGAAAACTGAAGCGTTCAGGGGCCGATCTACTGGCTGGGCGTGCGCTCATGCGTTCGATGCATCCTTTTATGGCGGCGGAATTGGGAAAGGAGTTCGATCTGGAAAGAGCTCTCCAAGAAGGACTATTGCCTTTGGTATCGAAAGGTACAGACCCCAAAGACATCCTTCGCGCCTATGTGGCACTCTATGTCCGTGAAGAAGTTCAAATGGAAGGATTGGTCAGAAACCTAGTTCACTTTAATCGATTTTTGGAAGCCGTCAGCTTTTCTCAAGGGTCGCTCATTAACATGAATGCGATCGCTCAAGAATGCGCGATTGATAGAAAAACGGTAGATGGCTATGTTGGAATCATCGAGGACCTTCTTTTGGCCTATCGAATTCCCGTTTTCACGAAACGCGCTAAACGGGAGATGTCGGTGCATCCAAAGTTTTACTTCTTCGATCCGGGTGTTTATCGCTCAGTGCGTCCCAAAGGACCTTTGGACCACCCAAACGAAATGGATGGGCATGCTCTGGAAGGTCTGGTGGCCGAACATCTCCGATCTTGGATTGACTATGGGCAAAGAGACGCTACTCTTTCGTTTTGGCGTACGCGGTCTGGAAATGAAGTGGATTTCATCGTCTATGGAGAAAAAGATTTTTGTGCGATTGAGGTAAAGAATGCCGCGCGTTTTCGGGATGACGATCTGCGTGGGCTCAATTCATTTTTGGATGACTATCCAGAAGCCAAGGCCATTTTCCTCTATCGAGGAAACGAAAAACTTAAGCGAGGGCGCGTCCTGTGCTGGCCCTGCGACGATTTTCTGCGTCACTTACACCCTTCTAAATCATTCTCTTGAGAAAACCTGATTAAGCGGCGCAGGCGAGCTGATTCTTGGGCGCGGGAGGCTTAATTTGCAAGTCTTCGGGAGGCTTCAGAGACGTGAGAGCGGCCACACCGAGCAGAAGAAGGTTCGGAACGAAGAAGGCCCAGCCGCTGGCTGCCATAGGCATTGTAGTCGCGGCCCATTGTGCAGGGTTGTGTGGAAGAACATGCAAAAGGAAGGCGATGACCGCGCCAAGTATCGCCAAGATCATCAGCGAAGCCGAGCCTTTTACAGCAATTTTTTTAATCAATACCGATGTGGCATGTTTCGATGAGAATGCCAATGTCACCCGCTCACCTCTCCGGCCGCCATAGTCGTCTACTCCTCTTCCAATTAATTGGAACTTTTCATCTTCAATGAAGAATTGATGAGCCGTGCGACGCACGACAGCGTCTTGCTTTTCCCAGACTTCGACAACAAAGGTATTTTTTTCAGCAGCGGTGACTGTCAAAATCTTTCCGTTCAGATGAATCATGGCCGGTTCATCTTTCTGATATTGATGAACAGGAACCAAGCCTTCATACGTGGTGAGTGTTTGATCAGGAAGTAATGTTTGAAGCGCTAAAAGAAGAGCGGACTGATCGGTTGCTTTGCCAGTTCGCGTTATATTACGCAAGACATCAAATCGTGACCCAGACACCACAGGAGCAGGAGCCGCTGCAGGAGCAGGTGCTGGTGCAGCCGCGACGATGTCCGGTTTCGGCGCCAGAGGCGGAGCCAGCACTGAATTTGGCATTTGCGCAACTACAGGAGCAACAAGAGGAGCAAGCGTTGGCTCGTCGGCAGCTGGAGCCTCAAGCACTGGGACGGGCAACATTTTCGCGACGGGGGGCGGAGGCGTTGCTCTAACGGGTTTGGCTCCGCGACGCGAGGTGACTTTTGGCCGACGGCTGATTTCGAGCGCACGCGCGTTGACAGACGCTCTGAGTGCGTCTTCTAAGCGAGTCACTGGTCTCTCTGTTTGACTCAGGACTGTTGGCTTCTTACCGCGGGGCTGACCCAGCAATACATTCACTGTACGCGACAAGATGCTTTGATAATCGGCAGGTTCTAGACGAAGATTTGGATACTTTTCCTCCGCGCTGCCGATGGCTCGTGCTGCTCTTCGGACGGTATCGACCAACGGCATATCGGGCGTCGTTGTATTTAATCGCCGAAGGAGCGCGGGGCCTTCGGGCGCCTGTCGCAAATGTTCCATCGCTTGAATCAGCTTGTAGAGATCGCCGTCATAATTTACTGCGGCATCAACAAGCCATTTAATCTCCGGTTTCTGTTGATCTTGCTTATCGTTGAACCATCCTTCTTTCACCCATTGATTTACATAGGGCAACGCTCGATAGGCAGACTTCATTCCTAAGCTCACTTCATCGAGCAAGTCTATTTTCATCTCAATCAGCGCCGCTAGTGTCTTCGCGCGTGAACCCTGAGACAGATTCAAGTTGTCGAGAAGCTGTGTGGCGTAATCGATGAAGTCGTACATATTTTCCAGAAAGACTTTAGCTTGCGTTTGAGGATCACCGGAGAGCGGGCGCAACCCGCTGGTCTTAACCAATTTCACGAACGTGATCCATTTTTCGGAGGAGAGACTAGAAGACTCAGGCGTTAGCGAAAGCCAAATCGTGTTCAGGGCTTCTGAACCGTCCTTTGATTGAGAATCTATCATCGGGAAAAGTTGATGAAAAATCGTTTCGGCTGTTTTCACGCGCGCTTGAGCGGCTGGGGAAAGCTCAACGAGGATAGGAGTTGGAGGCG
>JAYWEN010000194.1:0-4301 GCA_043779245.1 Elusimicrobiota bacterium
TTTTTGACAGCTCAAAACGGGGAAACTCCCGAAAAAGGCCTCGACGCATTGTCTAACGCAGGACTTTCGGTGCTGTCCATTTCTCGGCATCATGAGACGTCTTCCAAGAATGCCGCTCTTATGAACCTTTCCATGGATGCCGAAGAAATCGCACGCGATTGGAACCAAGGCAAGAGCTCGGGCCGTTGGCCCAATTTAGCGATGCGCTGGGTTTGCGTACTGCAACAAGGTGGGGTTGACTCTGTAGAAGCAGTAGAACGCTATCTGTCATGGACGGTTCGCCTGGGTGTACGCGAAGTTTGTTTTAAAGAACTTTACGTCGCCAGCTCTCTGGAGTCTATTTATTACGATCAGGCGGCCAACCGATGGAGTCGTGAACATCAGGTACCCTTAAAAATAGTTCTTCGGTTTGCGCAAAAATGGCAGTGGATCCGATCTGATTCGCTCCCATGGGGTGCTCCCATTTTTACAGGAGAATGGGAGGGAGTGACAATACGAGTGGCCGCCTACAAAGAGCCAAGCGTTTTCTGGGAAAGAACCCATGGCCTAGCACGCAGCTGGAACATCATGGCAGACGGTACCTGTCTTGTGTCCTTAGAGGATCGCTGCAGCGAAATACTCTCGAAGAATCCCCACGCGCTTTTGGAAAAAACTCGATGAAGGAAATGTCTTATCAAGTTTTTCGAGAATTTCGCGACAACCTAATTCAGAATCATTCACCTCTGCGCCTCGACTGCATGAACGCGGCACGATCGTTGAATAAAGAAATACCTAAAACAGAAATGCTAAAAAATACATACGACGATTATCCTCTACAACCCCTGCTTAACCTTTGGCAAAAAAGGTGGGGCGCTGAATCCCTTTTCAAACACGTCACGGCGGCAGAAAGCATTCGGTCGCTTCTCGAATCATTTTTCCGAGTGTTAGCCAATAATAAATACAGCCTTTACATGCCTAATGATGTGTATCCGGTTTATTGGGAGCTGGCGGCGTCGCGAAAGATTCGACCAAAAGGCTTTTCCACAATGCCTAGTCTCTCATGGGAATTCTTGGAGACCACTTCCAGCAAGTCCGTGATCCTACTCCCACATCCTTTATCTCCCGCTGGACGCTATCTCACATCGAGCGACTGCGACCAACTGGAAACATGGCTAAATTCTGCAGAGGACCGATGGCTACTATTGGATGCTGTGTATGAATTTAATTTTATACCCGCCTCAGCAACTCACCGCCTGTTCAAGACAGGCCAAGTAATCCTTCTTCATTCACTTTCAAAGGGATGGCTTTCTCCAGAAACTCTAGCCGTGGCCGTTAGCCCAACGTCTTGGCCTTATGCTTTTGAGGAAACCACAGTCGCATTGGCCATCGAGGCGAGAAAAACCGCCCACCAGCTTCTCTCAACTTTTGCTAACAAACCACGAGACTTGCAGAATCTTTTTCAACGTCGATGGGACAATCTCTCCGCGACGCTGCGCCAGTGGGACCCGCAATGGACAAAACCCGAATCAGGCTATTTTTCTTTTTTACGAATGCCGGCGGCAGATCTACTTAAACAACACAATGCCTTAGCGATCCCCTCTTCTGTCTTTGGATCAAGCGAGGAAACTATTTCCATAATCACCTGCCTTCATGAAAGCTTGGAGACACCGTATTGAAACGTCTAAGCGGAAAGCAGATTTATGATCAGGCGGACTTCTATGACATGGAATTTGCAGCCCGTCACGAAGATCTTGATTTTTATCGAGATTTTGCGCTACGCACAGAAGGCCCAATATTAGAGATCGCTTGCGGAACTGGACGGATTACGGTGCCTGTCGCTAAACTAGGGCGCCCGACTTTTGGCCTAGATCTCAGCGGCGCAATGCTTACCAATGCACGAAAGCGAGCGAGTGAGGATTCCGTTCAAATAACCTGGATCCGCGCCAACGCCACTTCATTTACACTTCAATCCCGTTTCGGATTCATTTATATGGCGACTAACGCCCTTCAGCATGTACAGAAAAGTGTAGATGTGCAAAAGATACTTCGAAACGTGAAGCGGCACTTACGACCCCGCGGCTTATTTGTCTTTGACGTTTTCAATCCTTCAATTCATAAACTTGCCAGACCCAAGACGCATCGCTATTTACAAAAGACCTTCAAACTCCCGAACGGCTCCCGGATGAGCGTGGAGGCCAGAAGCCATTACGAAGCGGCCAAGCAGCGACTTCATTTTGAACTCTTTTACTCACAAGGCAAAAAAAGAAATCTGCTTGTTAAGAAAGTAGCGATGAGATGTTTCTTTCCACAAGAATTGGATGCCCTGCTAACCTCAGAAGGCCTCCGGATTAAAAAGAAATGGGGTTCTTTTAAAGGAGAGCCCTTTCAATCGACATCCCCTAAACAAATTTACATTTGCCACTAACGACGAAGCTATTAATTATTTAAAGATAAGAAGAATTGTACCCGCAGCCACAAACGCCGTGCCGACCCATTGAATTGTGGAGAGTCGTTCCCCTAAGAAGATCACGGCAAGGATGACGGCAAAGACGAGACTTAGTTTATCGATGGGAGCGACCAGCGACGCTGGAGCCAGTTGAAGGGCGCGGTAGTAACAAATCCAAGAAAGTCCGGTAGCAAGCCCCGATAGGCCTAAGAACACCAGACTCCGCACAGGCATACCACTAGGAGACTGCCATTCTCCCCTGGCTGACAAGAGTGCGGCCAAAAACAGCAGAATCACAATCGTGCGGAAAAATGTAGCTAAATTGGATGGTATGTTTTGGACGCCGATCTTACCAAGGACAGCCGTCAGGCCTGCAAACACAGCTGAGCCCAGGGCGTACCATTTCCAGTTCATCGGTCAATGATATAAAAAAACCTTGTATGGGAGTTTGGCTTCGGGTATAATAGAACCATAATGGTTCCATTATGGAACCACCATTCAAGGAGCCGCTCAGATGCCTAACCTAAATATTAAGAATGTTCCTCAAGAACTTTATGCGTCTCTCAAAGAAAGAGCTCAGACACACCATCGCAGCTTAAACAGCGAAGTGATTGTGTGCTTAGAGCTCACGCTTCATTCACCCCACATGGACAGTCAAAAAGCTTTAGAGCGAGCGCGCTATATCCGGCATGGACTTTCGGGACTCTCTCTCAACGATGAAGCGATCTCCCGAGCCAAAAACGAAGGACGCGCATGAAAGTCGTCGACACAAATGTCCTACTTTATTTCTATATTCCCGGAGACCACACCAAGGAGACTGAGGCCCTTTTTCAGTCAGACCCTGAATGGACAGCTCCCTATTTATGGCGCTCTGAATTTCGGAATGTGCTGTCGTTGTATGTCCGGCAGAAGCTTTTAAAAGAAGACCAGGCCCTAGAGATTGCAAAAGAAGCCGAAAAACTCATGGAGGGACGAGAATTTATGGTGTCCTCGGAATCTGTTTTATCATTGGCCTTTTCCTCCAAACTCTCGGCGTATGATTGCGAATTTGTTGCCCTGGCCAAAAAGCTGGGCGCCTCCCTCGTCACCTCGGACAAACAAATACTGACTCATTTCCCATCGGATACCTTAGCGCTCAATCTGGTAAAATAGCCCTCCGCGGTTCCTTTCTTAAGTGGGTTCCCCAGGATCATGACATGGATACGTTAGACCAACTAGAGCAACAGAGTGTTTATATCTTTCGAGAGGCCTTTCGCCATTTCGAACGTCTTGCCATGCTTTGGTCAATCGGCAAAGATTCGACTGTTCTGCTCTGGCTTGCCCGCAAAGCCTTCCTGGGCCACGTTCCCTTTCCCTTAGTCCATATCGATACGAGCTATAAATTGCCCGAGATGATTCAGTATCGCGATAAGCTCGCGATGGAATACAAGCTCACCATGGTGGTCGGACAGAACACCGAAGTGCTCAAAGCCAAAACAACGTTTCCGGATACACAAAATCTTCCGGAAGGCCATCCCGATAAAATTTCGCGGGTTCAATGTTGCGGGTTTCTTAAGAAAGACGCGCTTACTCATACTCTCAACGGAACTTGGCCGCGCCGAATGCTGAATTTAAAAACCGGCAAGTATGAGCTGAGCGCCGACAAAGAACCTTACACCGGGGTCATCGTAGGCGCGCGGGCCGACGAAGAAGGCAGTCGCTCGAAAGAGCGCTACTTCTCCCCACGCGACAAAAACAATCTCTGGGACGTGGGCGAACAACCTCCCGAATTCTGGAACCAATTTAAAACAGACTTCGCGCCCGGGACACACGTGCGTATCCATCCGTTGCTCGACTGGACCGAGCTCCACATTTGGGAATACATCAAACGCGAAAA
>JAYWEN010000195.1:0-5065 GCA_043779245.1 Elusimicrobiota bacterium
ATCGCAAAAGAAATGCGTTCCGGCTGGCACCAGGCTGGGCGTCCAACGGGCATCGACCCGTAGACCGATGTGATCATTCCACAGCCATTTCACACCGCCGCCTAGCGCCAATGAAAATCGCGTCGTCGAGCTGAGTTCATTGGCAGGAGTGTAACGTGTGCCACCCATCCCGAGGAGAAGAAAAGGCTGAATCGAGGACTGAGTGAGCATGAAAAGCGCATTGAGGTGCAGTCGGTCTATTCTGATATCGAAGCGGTCCGGAAGGGCGCCGCCTGAACGTTGGATGGCGGCGGCACTATAGGCACGAGTCCACGAGAATTCAAGCTCGGCGTCCTCCTTATTCAAGATCCCAACCGAAAAACCCCGTAGTGCTACGTTTTTGAAATTCAATCGATCGTTGCGAGGCCCAGCTAAATCTTTGGAACCGTTGAACTGATAGCCCACCATTGGGACGAGCTCAAGCGTGGCCCCGTAAGCAGGCATTTGCAAACGTATCAGAGCCAGAACAGCGAAAGCGAATTTTCGGATGTCGTTACTTTTGGGCACGGGCTTTTGATCGGAAGAACGCATAACTCAAGCCGATTCCTGCCGAGAAATCAGATTCGCGTCTAAATAACGGGCTGGATTTATTACTGGAGCCCCCGTTATAGAAAAACTGACCGCCGCCAAATAATCGCCAGCGCAACCCAATAGGAATCGCTACGCCCGCAGAAAAATCGCTTCCCAAATATCCCCCGGAAGCGTCATAGCTTGGCCGGTCCACACGAGCGAATTGCGGCGCCACATCGTAGAAATACGCGTTCATACTCCGGTTTCCGAACCGGTTGGCGAGTTGAAATATGCCGATCCAGCCGCTATGCCACAGCGGTTCAATTTGGGCATAAAGCGTGGGCCCATACGTATATCCGACATAGTGCATATTGTGAAGATCACTTGAAAACACGGCGCGAAGAGGTACGAAGAGCCTTAGACTTCCCCGCCCGGCAAGTTTCGACAACAAGATACTCGCGCGCGGCCCTGCTTCTAGTAGGTAGTCTAAGTCAGGCATGCCTTGGCGCGCCTCATTATCCTTAGACTGCGTCGCAAAGGCAGCGGCGAAACTCATTTCCAAATCCGCATGCTTTCCATGAAACAAGCGCGCGCGCGCGCCTTCTCGATCCGCCCGCAGAATTTTTCCTCGATAAATGACGTACGGCGCGGCAATCCATTTCGCGTGCTTTTGCGCCGCCGCCGGATAATCCGGCAAATAAAACTCCCCACCCGCCACACCCACTTCCCATAAGGATTCATCAATAGCCTTATGCGCCGAGTCTTCGGCCAAGGCCTGAGACAGAGACGACACAACCAAAATCACAAAAATCCAGATGGAATGAAAACGCATAAATTGTTTTAGTCGAACCGAGATTATACTTGCCGTTGTATACAAATGCCTGCTTTACGCCTTCAATTCGTCTCTTGGGCCAGGTATAATCACGATTATGAATCCCCTTCCGATCAGCATTCCTCATGAACAAATTGCCACATTTTGCCGATCCCACCATGTGCGTAAGTTATCTCTTTTTGGGTCCGTCTTAAGATCCGATTTTAGAGCGGATAGCGATATTGATGTGTTGGTCGAATTTGAGACCGCCCAGACACCGGGATATCTAGGAATGGTTCGAATGCAAAGAGAACTTTCGGAGATACTTGGAGGACGTAATGTGGACCTGAGGACACCTCGAGAATTAAGCAAGTATTTCAGACAAGACGTCCTTAATGGAGCTGCTGTCCAGTATGCAGCCTAACGATCGTGTAAGGTTGAAACATATGCTCGACGCCGCGAACGATGCTATTGAGTTCTCAAGCGGCGAAAGCCGCCGATCCTTCGACACCAACCGGATGTTAACCCTCTCCATCGTCAAATGCATCGAAATCATGGGAGAGGCAGCCAATCATGTGTCACCTGAATTTCAAAAGGAATGTTCGGACATTCCGTGGAGTGATGTCATTGCCATGCGTCACAGACTGATTCATGGCTATTACGACGTCGATCCCGACATCGTTTGGGACACGGTCCATGAAGATCTGCCCTCACTCATCGCTGCGATTAAGAAAGTCCTCTCTTCAACCGAAGCATAAAGGCTCTGGGGATTTACCCCAGGAACCAAACTATTACGGCACACATATTGAACATCCCTATGCCAACTTACGGATGCATTACTTTGCTCGTTTATACGAGCCGTGCATGGACGCGAGAAAAAAACTGACCATCGCAATAACAATCGAATCCATTAGAAAGACAAGTAAATACCCCGTGATGTCAATCGGGGACGGGCCGAACATACTCATTTGAAAATGGACCGACCCAGGGTCATAAAGAATGTGTGCGGGCCAGAGCAGGACAAACCCGTTAAGAATAAACCCCAAAGGCCCCAACAGAAATGCGACAAGAAGCAAAATACCCCACAGGGCTGAGAAATAGTAAGCAGGGAGTGAGATCCTTGGATTATCCTCGAGCCACGCGACAACAACATCTATTGTCTGAATCCGCCGCGTAAATGGATTCTGCATAGGAGCTCCTCTAATTTCGAATAGCGTGGGTGGCCCCTTCGCCGACCCACCGCTTGAATATTAGAGACGTATTCACACCGCCGAAGGCGAAGTTGTTGGACATGACGTAGATGGTTTTTAGGGTTCGGGATTTGCCTCGGATGTAGTCTAGGGCTCCGCAACGCTTGTCGACATTTTTAAGATTGAGCGTTGGCGCAAACCACCCTTCGCGCATCATGGCTATCGAAATCCAGGCTTCGAGCGCGCCGCAAGCGCCGAGCGTGTGGCCCATATAACTTTTGAGCGAGCTAATAGGCATCCGTTTGCCGAAGATCCGCGAAGTCGCTTGCGTTTCGGCAATATCTCCAAGCTCCGTCGCTGTGCCGTGCGCGTTGACATAGCCAATATCGGACGGAGACAGTTTTGCATCCCTCAACGCCAATCGCATGGCGGCTTCCATCCCTTCCGTAGAGGGATTGATAATATGAACGCCATCGCTATTAGTACCAAAACCCACAACCTCGGCCAGAATCGTCGCGCCACGCGTCTTGGCATGATCGAAGTCTTCGAGAATAAGGGTGCCGGCTCCTTCACCGATCACAAGGCCGTCGCGGTCTTTATCGAACGGGCGCGGTGTCCCTTTGGGATTTTTATTCTTCGTGGACGTCGCGTACATAATGTCGAAAACGACTGTGGCCGCTAGGTGAAGCTCCTCAGCTCCGCCCGAGATCATAATTTTTTGGTAGCCGTTTTTAATCGACTCATATCCGTATCCAACGCCCTGACTTCCGGATGTACAGGCTGAGCAAGTCGTAATAGTACGACCTTTGGTTTTGAAGAACTGACTCAGGTTGGCGGCGCAGGTGTGACTCATCAGCTGAACGTACGTATAAGGAGATAGTCCTTTGAGGCTGCGTTTGATGGCAAGACTTTGGAAATAATCCTCGACGGCCGGTGGGGACCCTTCGGTCGAGCCGTAAGATACGCCGCACGATCCGTCAATGAGCGACGGATGGTCGAGAAGTCCCGCCTGACGAAGCGCTTCTTCCGCCGTCAACGTGGCCATGAATGAAACCCGACCCATCGTTCGTGTCTTTTTACGTTCCCAAGCGGCCGGAATTTTGAACTCGGCTTTCGCCGCCAAAATACTTTGCAGCCCCTGACAGGCTTTCCATTCCGGCATGGTCGTGACTCCGGATCTGCCTTGCATGAGATTCTTTCGAACAGCCGCCCAGGTAGATCCAATGGGAGAAATACCCGCCATCCCAGTGACAACAACTCGCCTCGTCACAATATTCCCCCATTCACTGAGAGCACTTGGCCCGTCATGTAGCCGGCGTCTTCCGACAATAGAAAAGCGACGGTCGCAGCGACTTCCTCGGGTCGCCCCAGTCTGCGCATCGGAATGGTCGGCAAGATTTCCTTTCGAACTTCAGGGGAAATCATATCGGTCTCGATGAGCCCCGGCGCCACGCTGTTAACCGTGATTTGTCGTTTGGCCAACTCTTTCGAAAGCGCTTTAGTGGCGCCAATAATGCCTGCCTCGGCGGCACTGTAATTCACTTGTCCCCGATTTCCTGCAACGCCCGAGAGAGAAGACAAGGTCACAATGCGGCCGCCATCTTTCAGATGAATCATCGGCATGACGAGTGGCAAGAGCACATTGTAGAAAGCGTCTAGGTTGGTATGAATCACTCGATCCCACGCTTCTCCTGTCATGGCCGGGAAAGGACCATCGGCGATGATCCCTGTCGTACACACGACGCCCCAAAAGGCGCCGCGCCTTCGAATTTCTTTTTCTAAAGTCGCGCGAGAGGCTTTGCGCTGGGTCACATCAAATCCTATGAGCTGAGCACGTCCACCGCTTTTCTTGATCGCAGCCGCCGTCTTAGCCGCCGAGTCTCGGCCGCGACGAAAATGCAGGGTGAGATCAAAGTCGGCTTTGGCTAATGCGAGGGCGACCGCCTTCCCGATGCCGCCACTTGCGCCTGTGATGAGAACTCTTCGCTTCATGCTTTCACCTCTTGTCCGCCATCGTCCTAGTGGCGGACAATAGTTGCTGCACGTTGGCCGGACGAAATACGTTCAGTTGGGCTTTCACTAAACGCTTCTTGCTGGCGGCATCCGCAATAGAACAATCAAACGAAAACAATTCCCCTTCACCCCAGACGCGTCGCGCGGACACGTGGAGCGTCTGGCCGATCCGAAATCCGTTCGTAAAAAAATCCGCTCGACGCGTGCCAAGCCAAAAACCGATTTCCGCGGGCTTGCCCTCTTGGCGTGCTTCCATTCCGGCGTGCGCGGCTACGGCCTGAGCCATGTATTCTAGCCCCACCCACGAAGCCACGCGGCCTTTATCCAAGAACATGGTCGCCGCATCAATCCTTACATCGCAGACCGTCAATTCTTCATCATGCTTGATCACATGACGCAAGAAAGACATCGGCGCTTTATGCGGCACCACCTCTTCGACTGGAATTGGGGGTTTTACTTTTCCCATCGCCAATTCCGCTGGGACAAGCGCCGCTCAAGTGGG
>JAYWEN010000196.1:0-2847 GCA_043779245.1 Elusimicrobiota bacterium
TGCGGGCACCGACGATAAAACCAATCAAGCGGGACTTAATGCGCATGGGCAAAAGCACGAGTGAGGACACCGACAACGCGCTTAAAAATCGACCCCACACGCTTGGGGCATAGGCGGCGGTTTGGAGATACACGTCTTCCTGCTGGAGCGCAGGTAACAAAAGCTCCTCGAAGCTCTCTAAGAATAGTCGATATTCGGTGCTTGAGAAACCGGTATAGGCGCTTTGCAGGGGACGCTGTGAATTTTTTTCCAGAAAGACGATTCCACTTTTTTCAAAATCTAAGTCCTTGGCCATCGACTCAGAAATGGCGTTTAGAATCAATTCAAGGTCGAACGTGGAGTTGATGCAGGAGCCAATTCGGTTGAGCGCGTGCAGTTGGGAAATTTGATTATCGAAACGTTCGTTGGCACGATGGAGGAGATAATCCGTGCGGATGAGCGTTCTAGCGGTTCGGTCCAGCTCTTCGTAAGCTTTGCGAAGTTCTGTGAGCCCCTTCTTTTTGGATCGGGGTTTCCAATTTGACTTGATAATCCGCGCCATTGTTACAAAAAGTGTAGCCCGCTAAAAAAGGCTTTTCAATGCTTTTTTTGAAGGGTCATTTGCTGGATTTCATTGATTTTATCGCGTAAAGCGGCCGCCAGTTCGAATTGGAGGTTCTCAGCCGCTTCCCGCATTTGGGTTTCCATGTCTCGGACAATCTCCGGAATCCTCTCAGGATGAAGAATTGGCTCGTCTTGGTCCATAAAGAGCTTCGTAACATGAGCCCCGTAGGCCTCGATCTGGAATTCTTCCAATTCTTGGACCGATTTTCGAATGGTTTGGGGGGTTATATGGTTGGCCTCATTGTAAGCCGACTGCTTCACGCGCCGGCGATCCATTTCTTTCATGGCGCGGTCCATCGACCCCGTAATCTTGTCGGCATAGAGGATCACTCGGCCGTTGACGTTTCGCGCGGCGCGACCGCACACTTGGATGAGAGTGGTCTCGCTTCGGAGAAATCCCTCCTTATCGGCATCCATAACTGCTACGAGCGAAACCTCTGGTAAATCAAGGCCTTCGCGCAAAAGGTTAATCCCGATTAGAGCGTCAAACGACCCCTTTCGGAGCTCCTTAATAATCTCGATACGCTTCAGGGCATCGATCTCGGAATGGAGGTATCGCGCTCTTATGTTCTTGCGCATAAAGTAGTCGGTCAAGTCTTCAGCCATGCGTTTGGTTAGGGTAGTGACAAGGATGCGCTCCCCTTTTTTGGCCGTAGCTTCAATCTCTTTCACCAAGTCATCAACCTGGCCTTCGATGGGGCGGATATCGACATTGGGATCGACAAGGCCGGTGGGGCGGATCACTTGTTCAATAATCGCGCCTTTGGTTTGGCGGAGCTCGTAGGGGCCAGGGGTGGCCGAAATATAGATGGCCTGGGGCACGAGGGCTTCAAACTCCCCAAATTTTAACGGCCGGTTATCGAGTGCTGAGGGTAATCTGAAACCGAAGTCGACTAGGGTCTGCTTGCGGGATCGATCGCCTTCGTACATCCCGTTTACCTGAGGCAGCGAGACGTGAGATTCGTCCACTAGCAAGAGAAAATCTTTCGGAAAATAATCGATGAGACAGGCAGGTCGTTCGCCGGGCTGGCGACCGGTCAAAGGTCGGGAGTAATTTTCGATCCCGTTGCAAAAACCCATTTCAAGCATCATTTCGATGTCGTAGCGGGTGCGCTGCTCAATGCGCTGCGCTTCGAGCAGCTTGCCTTTCGATTGAAAGAACGCGATTTGCTCGGCCAGCTCCTGGCGAATCGATTTCACGGCTTCTTCTAACTGGGGACGAGTACTCACGAAATGCCTGGCTGGGTAGAGATACGTGCGCTCTTTTTCGCGAAGTATCTTGCCGGTGAGGGGATGCACCTCACTGATCTTTTCAATTTCATCGCCCCACATTTGAAGACGGAGAGATGTTTCCATGTAGGCCGGAAACACTTCGATTGTGTCCCCTTTCACGCGAAACTTTCCACGACCAAACTCTACCTCGTTGCGTTCATAATGAATGTCAATAAAACGGCGCAGAAGTTCAGCGCGAGGAATCGTTTTCCCTCTTTCCAGCATCACGCACATCGACTTGTAGTTTTCCGGAGAACCCAAGCCGTAGATACAGGACACTGACGCGACAATGATCACGTCGGAACGTTCCAAGAGCGAACTCGTGGCCTTCAAACGAAGCCGATCAATGTGGTCGTTCACCGACGAATCTTTCTCGATGAACGTGTCGGATGAAGGCACGTAGGCTTCGGGTTGGTAGTAATCGTAATAGGAGATGAAATATTCGACGGCATTTTCGGGAAAGAACTGCTTGAACTCGGAATAGAGTTGGGCCGCGAGTATCTTATTAGGCGACAAAATCAGTGTAGGTTTCTGGACGTGGTTGATCACGTTAGCCGCGGTAAAGGTCTTGCCGCTACCGGTCACGCCTAAGAGAATTTGATGGCGTGCTCTGGACTCGATACCTTGGATAAGTTCCTTGATCGCGGCGGGCTGATCTCCGGATGGTTTAAAATCAGAAACAAGTTTGAACGGCGGCATACCTCGATTATACCCGAGGGCTGCGGGAGTGAATCTAGTGGTTGGGGTATTTCGCGAGGAACTCGCGGACGAGCGAGTTTAAGCTTTCCAAGTCGAGAGGCTTTTTAATATGCGCAACGCGTGGGGCGTTGGCAATGATCGGATAGATATCTTTAGTCGGTTCACCAGATATAAAAATCACCGGCGTTTTGGCATTTGCGGGGCTGGCACGTAAATATTCGAAAACCTTAAGACCGTTTGTCATCGGCATGTTGACATCCAGAATGATCAGGT
>JAYWEN010000197.1:0-4436 GCA_043779245.1 Elusimicrobiota bacterium
AGACGGTTTTTGTCATTGAAATCCGTGGCAGAAAGAACACCTTCCAGGACCGTGTTGTGTTCTTCGAGAAGATCGTTGGCCTTATTGATCGCTTCACCGAGGTTGTGGGTAAGCGACGTGATGTGTTTCCAATGAGCCTTGGGTGGAACATGAAATTCATGCTCGTCCGGATCTTCGTAAGCGAGCTTACGGTTGCCGGTTTGTTTTAAAAGCTTTTCAGCCTCTTCCTCAAAGACATCTGAAAGCCGTTTAAGGAACAGTAGGCCAAAAATGTAGTTCTTATAATCGGAAGAGTCGATACTGCCGCGAAGAATATTCGCCGACTCCCAAAGATGGGCTTCTAAAGTAAGTAAATCAAGCTTGGACATGCTGGGCCTCTGTAGGTGCGATGTATGCTTTTGCTGACAAAAGCATACATCTAATATACATAATTATCAAGTAAATAATAGTTTATTACTAATAAAATTGATTGTTTAACTATTATTAATATGTATAATTAATATGTATGACATTAACCAGGAAAAACTTTAAATAGTTCCCGCGCGAATATGCGACTTCTGGTTTTAAGCGATTTGCATCTTGAGTTTGCCCCCTATGCACTTGCCAGCACGGAGGCAGACGTCATCGTTCTGGCCGGAGATATTCACGTTGGTGTCCAGGGGATTCAATGGGCACAAGACGTTTTCCGTTATACACCCGTCGTTTATGTCGCTGGTAATCATGAATATTATCGACAGTCCTACTCTGACCATCTCGACAAGATGCGTGAAGCGGCCCGAGGAACGAATGTGCGCTTCCTGGAGAACGACGCGATAGAAATAGATGGCGTCGTCTTTTTGGGCTGCACGCTTTGGACGGATTTCAAGCTATTCGGCGACTCGCGGACCGCCATGCATGAAGCCGAAGCACAGATGAATGACTATAGATTGATTTACCTCAGCGCACCCTATCGAAGGCTTCGGCCAGACGATACCCTATCGCTGAATACCAAGTCCGTCGATTGGCTCAAGCAAGCCATAGCCCGACATCAGGACAAACCTCTGGTCGTTGTAACGCACCATGCTCCCAGCATGCTGTCCGTTCAGGATCGATATAAAGAGGATATTGTCAGCGCGGCCTTTGCTTCGCCGCTTGATGAACTGGTAGTCACTTCACGCGCGAAGTTCTGGCTTCATGGCCATGTTCACGACGCCGCGCGGTACACCATCGGCGAGACACAGGTGGTTTGCAATCCTCGCGGGTATCCCCACGAAACCGATGGTGGATTCGATCCCCAACTGGTCGTCGAATTTTAGAAGTACTTTCTACGATAGCGTTAGTTTAGGCAGGTCCTGTCAAGGGATGGCGCGGATACGCGGCGCGACTGCATGGCGTGGGGTGTTCTTACCGTTTAAATAAGTTTTTCGACGTAGCAGCTACTTCCTTTAAATCATCTTTCGGCATATTGCTGTTGTAATTATCTAATTCGAATTTCATCAACATCTCATGAAATAAAACAACGGAGGGTGAGGGATTTGAACCCCCGATGAGCTTTCACCCATACTCGATTTCAAGTCGAGCGCTTTAAACCACTCAGCCAACCCTCCAAAATCAATTTAACGCATCTGCGTTTTATCGTCGAGAACCATTTACGGCTGCTTACGGCCTCGTTTACGGCCTACAGATCATTTTACGGCTATATCGGTCACAGTCAGTCTTACTCGATCGACGGAAGTGTGCGGTAGATTTGGCGTTCCATGATCTTTCTCCACCACTACTTCTTTGGCGGACCCGCCTAAGCCGTAGTGGCGGGAAGTCGTTCGCTTTAAACCGCTCAGCCATCCCTCCGCTGGGGACCCAAAAAGTCTGGTGTTGTATTCTAACTAGAGAAAGGGGTCCGCCACACGGCTGGCGGAGGGAGAGAGATTCGTCCGCACACTTCCGGCGGACGAGCGCCTGTAGTATCGCGCTTAAACCCCCGGTGCGGTTTCCCGTACAATGCTTTTCCCCTCCACTACGTCTCTGGAGGACCCGCCTAAGCCACAGTGGCGGGAAGAGCATCGCCTTAAACCACTCGGCCATCCCTCCAAAAATTTATTCTTTGCGTAAGCCTGCATTGCGTATCAAATTAATCATTCCCACGAATCCTTCGACCCCGAATACAAGCCAGAGTCCAATACCCAATTCAACCGCGAGGAAAGCCATATCAGAAACAGTGGTCTGACCGATTTTTGTCGCTCCCCCATAGAATTGAAGTCGCGTCGATGAATTGGTTGTTAATTTCTCAATAACTACTCTTATTATATTGGGGATTGTCTTGACGAGAATTGATAATCCGATTACAGAAAATGCTATCTCTTGAGCTCGATCTGGAGAACCCGCCAAATTAACAGTTTCATTTCCTCCATTGGGAACCATCCGCTTCGCGAGATTATCAGCAAACATCCATAACCCTACTCCCGCCACGAGAGCTATCAAATTTGCAAGAAAAGAAACCGCCATATAGAATGCGTATCCTTCCATTTTTGATGCCATCGAAAGAGAACCTAAACCCATGGCAAATGTTTGGAGGTTCACAAGAATCGTATATAAGCCGAGAATTTTGCAACACAATGCGGCAAGTTGATGCTTTGTCATTTAGGCCTCCCTTCTCAAAATTAGCTTAAGGCTTCCTCCAAAAAATCATTTACTACCGCGTACAACTCCATTTACAGCCTGAAGGTCTATTTACGACTTTCTGCATCATAATCAGTCACACTCATACCATCGAACAGGTGCGGTAGGTTGGCCGGTTTATTGGTTTTCCCCGCCACTAAACCCTTGGCGGGCCCGCCTAAGCCGTAGTGGCGGGAAGTCGTTCGCTTCCATCGTTCCTATACTTCTGTGGTCGATGGTCCCTCCGCCAAACTCCCTTTACTGTGCGCTACGCCCCGGTACCGTTTTACATGTGGCGCACAATTGAAGTCGATAAATCATGTAGGCGGGTCCTAGACAAAAGAGGGTTGCGCTCACCCTTAATCCTACGTCGGGATGCCATTCTTTTTCATGCGTTACAACTCGATACAGAAGAATTTATTTCTTCGGCTGAACCAGATTCATGTCGAACTTTCCTGTGGATTCTTCGAAAAAGGTCGCGCCTTCTTTGTCGTCGCCGGCGCTCGTGTGGACGCGGCCGCCGGGGACAAGCACATAAGAGCCGGGACCAAAACGCGTCATTCCTTTTTCTGTTCCATAGACATAGGCGCCGGAGATCACAACAATTTTGATGTCACTCGAGTGCGTATGAAGCGGATTCTTGGTCCCCGCCGCGATCTTTGTGATGGCCGCATAGGCGCCGGTTTGTGCGTTTTCCCAGAGAACCGCTTTCTTCACGCCTGGAATCACGTCTTTAAAGGGAAGATGATCCGCCGTCCAATTCACTTCTGCGGTGGAGCTCATCTTAGGCATCGCGTCATTGGCGGCGCTTGCAATGCGCGCGGTCAAAACCGTTAAACCCAACACCAGGACAGCAAACGTTCTTTTTATTTTCATTTATTCCTCCATTTTTATTTTGAACCCTATCTGTTTCCGAATTGAATCACAAGACCACCGACACCAATGAAACTTAAGCCGGCCCAGGTGGAGACAGGAATGCATTTTATCTTTTAAAGCAGACCCCGCTGGTCTTCGATGCTTTTCAAGGATTCCACGACAGATGCATTGTTACTGGGGAGGCAAACGACCCGCTCTTGACCATATTCACGGCGTAACACGGCGAGCACTTCGTCCAGCCAAGAGGGACCCACGGCGAGAACGCCTTCGAAATCAAGTTCGAGTGGCTCGCCCTCTTTAGGCTTAAAATAGGCTTTGATGGTTAGCCCCGCTTCGCGCCCTGCTGGGCGAGACGTCAGGATGTCACCGAATTTCTTGACGTCCACTTTCATGGCAGCCCCCAAGTCATTAGTGTGATCGTACCGCTCGTTTGTTGCAAATATTTTTCCACTAGCTCTTTGCACTTCTCTCCAAATTCACCATAACACACACGAGCCGTCCCAGAAACGCAGCCGATGCCACCGCCGGACGCTAGAGAGAGATTCTTTTTAACGTATTTCAATCCATTGCCGCGCTGCTCGGGAGCCCGACCAGAAATAATGGTTTCGAACGCCGCATTGAGTGCGGCCTGCTCGTTCGCCAATTGTGGATGAACTTTAATCAATGAGTGAAAAACTCCTTGGCCTCTATCGGCAATCCAGACCCAAAGATGCTTCCCAGTTACCTGAAATTCAAACCAACACCCGGGGACATCTCTCCATTGTCCCAGATTGTGATCGAACGAGTTGTTTCCCACTTCGCCAACTGTTGAAATGACTATCGGAAGAAGATTTTCCGGCAACCCGTTTCGAACAATTGATTTTAAGCGAGGAAGCCGAGAGGTGAAGAACTCTCGCGTTTCACAAACGGGCTCAGGGTTTTTGATT
>JAYWEN010000198.1:0-2214 GCA_043779245.1 Elusimicrobiota bacterium
CTTATAGTCAGCGACGGGAAGTTTCCAAACGGTGACGCCGCAGAAGCGCTCACCTTCGGGACAGAAGGGGGTTTGGCCGGCTTCTTTGCGCATCCAGCATGGGGCGCCGAAGTATTTGCCGATGCGCGGAAAGACTTTTTGGACCTGAAGTACTTCTTCTTGAGAGGTTTTCCAGATTTCTTCCTGGGCGGTGTAGCAGAGACGGTGCGTCCACTTGTGGTGGAAATTGAGAAGATCGCCTGATTCTTCGAAGCGGATGGGAAAGGCATTGGGAAGGAGATAGCTCACACTGCTTTCCGGTTCCCCCGCTTGGATCAACACGTTCATATGGCCCCAGAGTCGCTTCATCGTAGTCTGATAAAGCGCGAGAGCCCCCGGTGTTTCTTGGATTAAAACGGGAACGATATAGTCTGGCTCGTCCCAAAGGACCTGGCGAATGAGCACCGGCCGCGATCCCGGCGTCATTCGGTGGCGCTGATCTTGAGAATCGGCGGCATGAGAGATCTTCTTCTTGAACGTAAAGTGCGGGTGAACAAGCGTCCGGGTGAGCTTGCTTAAGCTCGTGAGATTGAGAGATTCGGAGAAATAAGGGTTCTTGGCAGGATTGAGCACCCAGTCAATGGCCTCATCGTCTGGAATAACACTTTGCGGAACGCCCATCACGCTGCGCACGCTTTGTGCTAGCACGGTCTCAGAGTTGGCCTTGTAGTCGATGAGCTTTGAGGAGAGTGTTCCGATTTCTCGATCAAACTCCTTTATGAAGGCTTTTGGCCAGCAGCAGCGCGCACTTTCGTCGAAGGTCTGGAGTACTTGGTACTCAAGCGTTTCTTCAAGGGGCAATGGATCTTCGATGTATTTAAAAAAATCAGGATCAAATCGATTGACCGCTTCCACCATCTTCTCGACAACAATCTGCTGCTCTTCAGGGACGTCGAACTGCTTACACAGCCTGTGATAGCGGTGCAGCGTGAGACCGCTGATGGTGTGATAGAGATGCGCATGCGTCGCCACAGGCAGGACGTAGCGTGCCACTTCCTGGCAGCGCTTCTTAATCGCGCTCTTCCAGCGCTTTTCCTCTAGATTTCGCACCGGAAACAATCGTTTGAACTCTTGAATCACGGTCGGCTCGAGCAAGCGACTAAGCTCGTGATAGGCGTCCATCAGCTCCTGGATCGCTTGGGTGTATAAGGATACATGCTCTTCTTGCAGGGAGGGAGTCGTGAAATTTTCAGGTTTCATCTCGACGTAACGCTGACTCACCTGTTCGGAATTGTAAAACGGGTGACTGTGCAGGAAAGACCAGATGAGTTGACGTGAGACTTTATCGAGCACAAATTGGAACGTGGCATGCTGAATCGTGGTATGGTGGCCGGCTTTGTAAATGGACTGGGCAATCGCGTCGCGGCGTCCGCGGGTCACGTCATCTTTAGACACATCCTCGGCATGGATGACTTTCGAGGAATAACAGGTGCGTGCGGTGGCAACAGCGTTGTTGTAAGGATCCTGGAAGGCATTTTCCAGAATAACGATAGGGTCTGGTGAAAGTTTCGTTTTTTGGGTGATCATGAAAGATGAGTCGGTAAATCCTGCAACGTCCTAATCCGCGTGCCAGTATTATACTTTCCATGACGGTCGAGCAGCACGGCTTTTATACCGGCCCGAGAGGCGCCATGGTAGTCATCCTCAAGGCTATCCCCCACATGCAAACAGTCGGACGCGTCCCCCTTCATCGCGTCGAGTGCAGCTTCGAATATTTTGATTCCGGGCTTGGCCACGCCCACGACAGAGCTGGCCACCACCTGTTCAAAATAGGTCGATAGACTGAGCTGCTTGACGATAGAAAACAAACGATGGTCCCAATTCGAGATGATTGCCAAACGGAACCCTTCCCCTTTCAACTTATCGAGAATCGGCATTGTGTCGTCATAGAGCCGCCAACATTCTGCACGAGCGAACAAATCGAAAAGCTCTTTAAAAAAAAGATCAAAATCCTTAAATTCGCCGAGATTGCCGAAAATGTCACGAACAAGCCCATACCACCAATCACGTTCGATTTTCTCACTCGTTAAACCGGCTAAGGTTGAAATCGCATTCCGCTCGTGCCATTTCTCGTAAAACACCTTGTCCACGTGCGCACCGTCGACCTGCACGCCATGCTCGCTAGCGGTTTTGGCATAAATATGTCCAACAGATGGATAGGGACGAAAAAGCGTT
>JAYWEN010000199.1:0-30320 GCA_043779245.1 Elusimicrobiota bacterium
AATGTTCTGAGTGATTTGAACTTGAATCCCAGGTTCTGCATATCCGGGAACACGATCTCGAAGAGTCTCTTTAATTTAGGTCGTAGGTAGTTCTCCTGCTCTGAGGCAATGAAGTTGTACCACTGCTGAGAGGTGGAGTTCCCAGTCGCGTTCGAGCCGTCCGGGCTCTCGCCGAGAAGTTTCGTGTGCGGAATGTCGGTCTCCGCAACCAATCGATTCGCCTGATGCACCAGAAGCTCCGCAACCCCTTGAAGGGATCTTCCCTTGTTCTCGTAGGATTCTTGGTCTGGATCTATGATGACCGCGTTGATCACGGACTTAGAGAAGTTCATCATCTCGAGTCGGTTCTTGATGATGCTCTCTTTTCCGGCAGAGATCATCTGAGCGAGGTTCTTCATCGAGAAGACGTCGACGTTGAAGTCCATCAAGCAAGCCGCAGCCGAGTCGTTCGCGGTCTCGTAGTTTCGAATCGAATTAAAGAGCCTGTTCAAAATAGAGTCGTGCCAGTAGTTATTTCGGATATAGGTCTTTCGCGGCACCAGTTGTCCGTCGAACCTAATCATGCGGGTCCAATGAATCGCATAACCCTTGTACTGGGAACCCATCTGCACGTTTAGGTAATACAGCCGAGGATGCCCCCAGTTCGGTGATGCGAAGTCGAACTCAATATCAGTCGTCAGGATTCGAAGGTCGTACCTAGAGAGGTCTCGAAGGCCTATAACCCTCTCTCCACGTTGAAGCGGGCTTGCTGGGTCTTGGGTATCGGTGACGATGTGAAGGCAACCGCCTCCGTATGCCCTTCCCCACTTCCAGGTCTTTAAGATCGCGCCCCTTAAATCTAGGGCCTCGCAAGCATCTGTCATCGTCTTCGACTTTTCCTTGTCCACTCCGTCGAACTCGATCCAATGGCGTAGGGATTCATCCGGAATGAGGTCGACGATTCGAGCTGGGATTCCCCCGCCCGCGTACATCTGCTCGTAGAACTCCGGTGGTCTAAGCTCCCAGTTGAGGGTGGACATCGATCTCTTGTCGGAGCTTGTGCCTAAAAGCGTGGCGAGGTTCTCCCAACCGTCTTTTCTAGGCTCTCGAACTACGTCTTTCTTCATTTCTATCTCCTGCTTAGGGCTTCCATCGCCCTCATGCTGCCGTTCATTTTACCGAAGTGAGCAACCGCCATCGACGCAACGTCGACGGTGTCGTCATGCTTGGCCCGAGGAAACTTAGTAATCTCGTTTATATTGACCTTAACCCATGGATGAATATTTTCATCAGGGTAGTATACATTGCCCGAATGATACAACGGAGCAACGGAAGAAAGACGCGCCGCTTTTTCGGTTCGTGGCTTGTTTGCAAATACGCCAGGAAATCTCTCCTTAACAACCTCGATGATCGCTGCTCCGTTTGCTTTCTCCTCAATCTCCTTGTGGAAAGCCTCAGGGTAGAGCTCAAACATTCTGTTGAGCGCGTCCAGCTGAGCGGTGAATCCCATGTGGTCTCTAATTTGTGCGATGAGATAAATATTCGCGCCCTCGCGACCCCAACACTCGACCACCGTGAAGTCGTTCTCTTCTCCAGGTTTATAGGTAAGATCCGCAAAGATCGCAATTTCATCCATCCTAGGGAGCGTCGTCCAGCGCTTGATCCACTCGCCCTTAATTATGTTTCCTGATCGAGATACAGGCTGGCCTTGATAGAGAGATGTCCAGAAAAGCTCCTTGATCTCCGTTCTCATTTTAGCGAGCGCAGCCTCATCGTATCTCTCCGGACACAAGGCTTTTCCAATCTCCCTGCCCATCAAGTCGTTCTCTTCTGCTATCGCCGGAAGGTTTATCATATCCCAAGTCCCCTCAGACTCAAGCTCTCCGATGAGGTCGGCTTCGTGCCATCGGGTATGCATGACGACGATCGAGGCGCCTGGCTGTAGACGAGTCGTTGCTACGGAACGAAACCAATCGAGGTTCCTTTCCCTGAGTCTCTCGGACATCGCGTCCTCGTAGTTCTTCACGGGATCGTCTACGAGGAAAAGATCAGCTCCCTCTCCAGTCACGGGTCCACCGATGCCGGCCGAGAGCATTTGACCCCCAGCCATCGTCACGAACTTCTTCTTGGATTGAGAGTCCTCTCTTAAGGGAACGAAGCAGCGCTCGTTCTCCGTAAGGTTGTTCCTCACGGTGGCGCCCCACTTCTCGGCATAACTTTGGGCATAGGACGCTAGAATGATCTTCTTCTCTGGGTATTGATTAAGGAACCAAGTCGGGAGCCAATTCGAAACGAAGGTGCTCTTTCCATGCTGCGGAGGTGCGGTCAGTAAGATCCGAGCGTTCCCGTCCATCAGCTTGGTTGCGATCTGCTTCGATATATATCGAATCCAAGGATATGCTACGAACTTCCCGCGACTCGCCCACTGCCCGAACGTGTGCGGAAAGGCGTTGACGTAGGATTGTACGAGCTTCGTTGAATCAATGGTACTAGCCCTCTAATTCTTGATCTGCTACGCGCTCGGCAAGCTCAAGCGCAAGTCTTCGGGTTTCCGGGTCCTTCAAGCTATCGTTCACTTCAGAGGCCGTCATGCCGGTGTTCTTTATCTCACCCGAATGCTTAACCTCTTGCTTGATCTTTCCGGCCATTCTATCAAGCAAAATATTCATAGCACCAGCATCGCCCTTCTTAACTGCATTTGCAGCCACAGAAGCAATCATGAGCTTTAAAAAAGGAGTCTCTGGATCTTTTACGATAGCTTGAAGCTGGGCCATGTTGTTGTCTAAAAGCATTGTTCCCACTTCAGCGATTTCATCATTAGTTAGCCTTCGGATCTTTCGAACTTCTGGGCTCTCTAAGCTGCGACCTCTAGGGTTCCCGCTCACTCCTGGTTGAAATCTATTCTTTTCTGAAGGATTTGGATTTCCTTTGCTCATATTCCTGTTTATTTCCTGTTTAGACCTAAGTCTCGCTAGCTATTTTTAAAGCTGTAGCCTTGTTATCTGAACGAGCAATGACGTGTCCTGTGGCCGATCTAACCACCCAATCTCTGCCCTCTCTTTGAATTGCTGAATCCATCTTTTCAAAAGATTCGCCTGGCTCTTTAGGCATTGGCTTTGGTCCTTTGGTCGCGCCTTCCTTAGTCATATGGATGTGGTCTCCAGAGTTGTGAGCTGGGTCAGTCTCGCAGGTGTCCTCACCGCATTCGTACAGATGAGAATGCATATCAAATTGGTCCTTCGAAGGCTTGTGAAGGGTTCCGCTCGTGAGCGATCCGTCGGCTAAAAGGTGACAATGATCTTCCATGGTATCCGCGCGACGAACTGACTTCTGAACTTTTCCCATCTCATCTCCATTCGATTTCAAGTTATATTTTAAAGGTGCTTAAAGATCATACTACGAGTTGTTTGCCGTGAGGACAAGAGTTGAGGGTAATTTCCATACCTAGACTCTCCTTGATCATCTTCTTGATCGTGTGCCGAGAGAGCTCATCGAAGGACAAAAGCATCTTCGTCACGACGGAATTTGCTACAGCCTTGTCCCCAGCGTTCTCCACAGAGCGAAGCATGGCTGCAGCCGAGGTCAAAACGTACATTCGTTCGATTTTCGTGAAGACCTCTAGGCTTTTTCGTCCGGTTTTCGTGCAATCCTCACATATCACGGGTCACCTCGTGAGGGCACTTCTCATGCTGGATGTTTAATTTGATCTCGAATTGCTTTTCTAGCATCTCCAGCTCTTTCTTCGGGATAGATACGATGAACTTCCCCAGCGTCGCCGTCGTTATATCGAACATCCTCATGAGATGAGGCCGATTCGGGTCCGTCAGAGCGAGCAATCCGAGCTGTTGATTGTGAAATTTGATCATCGAGAGCAGGGTTGTCGCGTGAAATATGACTTCTTCTAGGGAGAAGAGGTTTAGCATGGATTGTCTTGTCTCGGCGTCGAAGTATTCGCAGGCCTTACACTTCATGAAGGTTCTCATCGCGCATCTGAATGGCCTCGTCGTAGTGGTTTATCTCCTCTTGTGAGGGAATCACCATATCCAAGACATCGGAAAGCACCTCTTTGTAGGCCTCCGTCTTGTAGTGAGCCTTCTGATATTGCTCGGTGAGCTTGCGGATTCGGATTTCCTGACCGTTCAGCTTGGCGGTCAAGCCGTCGATCTTCATCTTAAATCCATCTTGGGCATCTAAGAGACTGTTGTTGAGCTGTAAAAGCTCCTCGGTCGTGAGCGTGGTCTGTAGAAATTCTGCTTCCATAAATCCCCCCTTGCCTCTTAATTGGTATCTAGGATGAGATTTGGAGTCTAGCTATTTCTTAAATAAAGCCCTTAGGTCGAAGCTCTCGAGCCGACCCAACTCTAGGCCGCTTAAGGGGACGAAGCGCGATCCTGGGCCAGCCTCGCTTATCTGAAGACCTGTGAAATACGCTATTCGATTGATCGGGCGAAAGAAGACCACGAAGCCGCTCGGGACATTCCAATTATTGTATAACACCGCGCGTTTTACTTGATCAGGGTTAAGGTCCGAAAAGGTGAAGAACTCGGACTCGAAGGACTTGCAGTCGAAGAAACCAACCTCTCCCTCCGGAGAAATCAAAGTCATGTCGAGGTTCGATTTTACGACCTTGTAGTTGTTCTTGAAGATGTACCGGGCCGTCAGGTAGTTCTGAATCGGAAAGAGCCCATTCATCTGAGCCCTTTTAAAGAAGACTTGCTCCCAGAATTTCCCGTTACTTTGGTTTCTTCCTGCTTTTGTTGTCTTCTCTAGAGTGCTCAAGCCACCTCTGCATTCCGTATTCTATTACGGACCTCATCGTGATGCCCTTGTTATGATCGTGAAGCTCTTGCTTCACCTCTGTCAACAGGTCCTCGTTTACTTCAACACTAAAGCCCCGTTTATTGTCGGGCTTTGGTAGCTTAATTTTCGTCATTTGACACCTCATTTTTTTAAATCTTTTTTGCGCAACCACTGAACGAAATCCGGATTGCTCTTTTCAACCTCGGACATCTGCTCACTCAGAGACTTGTCCTTTACGACGACCTCTTTTTTTTGCTTCTTTTTCTTACTCATAACGCTCCGATAATTTCTTGGTTTTGGTTTCTCCTAGAATGAACTCTACGTCAATCACATCCCCGTCGCTCAAGGTCTCCCAGTTCTTTATGATGAAGTCGTGGGCTACGGAAAAGGTTCTATCATTCCAAGCGTAGGGATCGCAATGTGCAATTCGCTCCGCTCGAAGCGCCGTCAGAATCACGTGCCTGCGGATTAATCCATAACCGGCGCGGGCGAGAAGGTACATTTGATCGCCGTTTTCTCCGGTCAACTCCACGGCGAGCAGCGGAATAAAGGTCATCTTGTCTCTAAGCTCTAATAATTTTGCGGTCATTTGTCCTCTAATTTGTAGGAAATTTAATTACATCCACTGGCCGGATGTACTCGTTTTAGTTTGACTCGTCGAGAATTAGGTTCGCCAAAATCCTCATCTCGCCGACTAAAGCGATGATCAGGATCTTCTCGGTCAACGTGGGCGTTGGGTTCAGTACCATCTGCTCAAGCTTCAGCGTCAGTTTCGCAAGCCTCTCGGCGTATTTGCTATGCATGTTCTTTCTCCTCGTAAAGTTTATCTTCTAAATCATCAAGAACGTCAGAATCTAAAAAGTTAGTAATCTCTAAAACATCTTTTCCACTATGAATAAAAACTTTCAGGTCATCGATCCCACCTTCTTCTCCAGGAAGCCAAGCTCCTAGAGAATTATTAAACTTGTCAGGGGTCTTTCTAATTATTGTCCCCTGAACTTCAACTTCAATTTCTATGTGAGTGTTAAGATTCATTTTCATTTTACTCTCCTATTTGTTTCTATCGATCGACTCGAGAATTGAGATCGTGTAAGCCAGCTTATCGATGTTGTCGGCCGTACTCTTGCAGATTCCGAATGGGTTTATTCGGTCCCCGTTCGCGAGCTTCATCTCTGCCTCTGCGAGCTTTTCCCTGAGTATTTTGATGTTCGCTACAAGTTCTATTCGTAAAGACATGATTTCTTTTTTCATGACAGCTTCTCCTTATTTGTTTGTTTCGATCGAAAAATATTTTTCGTCTTCTCGCTTGAGCTCGTTGCAAACAGCCAACTCAATCAAGAGGCAATTTATTGTGACCTCCGAAACGACCTCGTCCTGGTAAATGTCGTTAACTTTGGCGTGAATTTCCTTGGCCGTCTGAGGTCCAAAGTAGCTCAAGATCACTTCTATTTTTGTTTGTAGCTTCATTTGATTTTCCCCCGTTACTTCTTATATAAAATACCACGATTATTAACTTAAGTCAATATTTAAATATTAACCTAAGTAAATACTACATCGCTGTTTCAAGATAAGCCGTTTGACATCGCCAGAAGTGACGTGCTTTGTTTAAAGCTCCTTGGGGGGAAAATCATGTCAAAGAAAAGCGCTTCAAAAAAGGCCATTAAAAAGTCAAAAAAGGCTCCGGTAAAGAACCTGCCCGTCGTAATGAGCGACGATCATTTGGGCAAAACAGTTTCGATAAGCTGCCAGGGCGCGGACACGATTGACATCGACAGCCTCGCTGACTTCCAGGGAAAGCTGAAGATCCTTTCTGACGAAGCATTTGAGAAGTTGAAGTTGTCCATCGTCGAGCTCGGCTTTTCTTTTCCGGTGGCTGCATGGAAGCATCGGAACAAAATATTCATATTGGACGCGCACCAAAGGGTCGCCACGCTCAAGCGCATGAGGGACGAAGGTTATTTCATTCCCAATCTTCCGGTGGTTTGGGTTCACGCCAAGGATCGCCACGAGGCCGCCAAGAAACTGCTGGCCGCAACCTCACAGTATGGCGAGGTCTCTCCCGACGGACTCTACGAATTCATGATGGAGTTCAACCTGAGCATGGACGAGATGATCGAGTCTTTCAAGTTTCCGGAAATCAACTTTGCCACCTTTGACAACTCATACTTTGCTGAAGGCAAGGAGGTTTCATTTACTGCGAAAATTGGATCCAAAGAGTTGTCCGAGGGTGATTTCCAAAGGTTTGATCATGTTTGTCCAAAATGCAACTTTCAATTCAGCGACAAGAAATAGATGAAAAAATCGCCCTTGATTACTGGACCGTGGACGCTCGAAGATTTGACCGCTGGAAAGATCGGAGATCGCAAAAACGGCCTGAAGGTTTTCTCATGCTTTCATTGCGGCGGTGGCTCCACTATGGGCTACAAGCTGGCCGGATTTGATGTGCTCGGCGGGATAGAGATAGATCCTGACATGATGGAAATCTACAAGGCAAATCATAAACCAAAGTTTTCATACTTGATGCCAATACAGGACTTCCCCTCGATGGATCTCTCTACGATTCCGAAAGAGCTGTTTGACCTGGACGTTCTCGACGGATCGCCGCCGTGCTCTTCTTTTTCGATGTCGGGATCTAGGGAGGACGGATGGAACGAAAAGAAGATGTTTCGCGAGGGTCAATCTGAACAAGTGCTCGACGACCTGTTTTTTCACTTCATCAAGGTCGCAGACGTTTTGCGTCCCAAGTTGATCGTCGCGGAAAACGTCAAGGGACTAATAATTGGAAACGCTCGGGGCTACGTGAAGGAAATATTTTCTGCCTATCACGCCGCGGGGTACGACACTCAGCTTTTTCTTTTGAACTCCGCCAGAATGGGGGTTCCGCAGGCCAGGGAGAGAACCTTTTTCATATCGAGGCGTCGAGATTTGAACATTCCGAAGTTTGATTTTGAGTTCAATGAGCCGATCATTTCATTCAAAGAAATTGACGACGGCGAGGTGCTTGACGATTCGCTTAAGCTGACCCCGACTGCCGTCAAGTATTGGGCGAAATGCATGCGTGGAAAGTCTTTTTCCTCGGTGCACGAAAACGGATCGCTCTTCAATTGGATTAAGGTTGACCCAAACAAGCCGCTCAACACGCTTGCCAGCGGGAACGCCAGGCTCATATTTCATTGGAAGCAGCCGCGCATTTTGACGGATCGCGAGTGGATAAGAGGGCAATCTTTTCCGGACGACTATGATTTCAAAAAATGCGATCCAAAGTACGTTTGCGGAATGAGCGTGCCTCCATTCATGATGCAGCGGTTGTCCACAAATATCGCGAAAGCCTTGCTTGCCATGAGAAAAATTTGATTAAAAAATAGACACAAGTTTTTTAAAATTGTTTGCGATGCCTGGTGACAGGTTATTTTTGTTTACTTGCTCGAATTTCTAGATATAAACGATATCACTCGTTCACAGGCTTTTTAAGATTCGAATAAAATCGAAACTTAATTATGCCTTTGAATCGGGTAGCGGTTCATTCAGGATAGACGTCCTAATGAACACGACAATGGACTATAGGGAAACATTGCCGGCTAGGCGAATAATTCCCCAAAAAATCTATTTAGTAAAGCGTTTTTTTAAGTAAAGAAATGTTTACCAATCTTATTAATCAAAGTTCCTGGAGGGAACATGGGAAGCTATAGAAAAATCATTCCAAATTTAAGCCAAAAAGACAAAGATCGATTTTATGCTAAAATAAATAAAACTGATTCTTGTTGGATTTGGAAAGATTTGAAAGGCAAAGATGGCTATGGATCATTTTATATAAAAAGAATTCCTTACAAGGCCCATCGCGTGTCATTGTCTTTAAAAGAAAAAGTTTCTCAAAATCAAGACGTATTACACCTTTGCAATAATCCTTCGTGCGTAAATTCAAATCATTTGATTCAGGGAAGTCACACAGACAACATGAAGCATCGCTTGATTAGCGGACGTCATCCTCAAGCCAATCAAACTCATTGTATTAATGGCCATGAATTTAATTCAAAAAATACTTCATTCAATAAAAAATCCAATAAGCGGTCTTGCAGGTTGTGCCACAAAAATCACAAGTTAAACTATCGTATTCGACAATTTGTAAAACAAATACCAAAAGAGCACTTTGAGGAAGCCAAGCGACTGGTGCTCTCTTATAGGGACAACCTTCAGGTCCGACAAACAATGTTTTAAGAAATCAAACGTCAATAGCGGGGGGGGAAACCAGCATGAGCAAATCAATCTACAGGATCACTCTTTTAAATTGGAAAGAGCACAATTCAGGGCATCGCAAGAGCTATAAAAAGGTTATGTTGAGCAACAATTTTATTCAAGATGCGAAGGTTAAGAGTATGCCTATGACACATCGATGGGTCTTCTTGAACCTCATTGTGATATGCGGAGAACACGCTAGCGATACAGTAGAGCTCACCCAGCAGCAACTTAACAACATCATAGAGACACGCTTAGGGGCTAATAACGTGCTACAAACGCTTCAACAACTTCAAGTGCTTACATACGAAACGTCGAATTTATCCCTTATATTAAAGAATGAATTAAAGAATAAAGGAAGACCTAGCGAAAACGAAACGACAAAAAAAGCAGATCATCAGCAAGAAATCTTTTCAGAAAACGAAAATCCGAAACCACCGACCGCCAGCAAGCCAGCGGCCCCGAAAAAGAAAGCTTCGCTGACTTGGAGTTTTGAAAGCCCGGAAACCTTCATCGACAAGATTCCAGATCCACTTTGGGACGCATGGATTACTTCGTTCAACGAGGCCTACATTTTGTCTCAGATTCGAAAAGCTCACACGTGGCTCATCAACAATCCGAAAAAGAACAAGAAAACTCAACTTGGCTGGCAATCATTCATGACCGGTTGGCTCGAGCGAGGATGGGACGAGCATACGAAGAAAATTAATACCCAACAAAAAACCTTCAACAACCAGGACTTTCGGCCATGAACTTTCGAGCAGCAAGCAAAGCAGCGTTCTCGGAAATCGAAGGTCGCCGAGGAATGAGCAAAAAGATTCTGAGCTTCGGAATCAAGTACCTCGACGAGTCGACCGGAGGAATCTTCCCAGCCGATTTGGTTTTGATCGGAGCACCGAGCGGAGTCGGAAAAACCCAACTCTGTTGCAACATGGCTATCGCGAATATTTCCAAGGGCCGCGACGTTCACTACATCGCGCTCGAAGCGAGCGAGAATGAGATCGAGCGCCGCATGAAGTACCAAATCTTGACGGACCTGTTCTACAAGAAATCGATTCGACCGAAGATCTCTCACTCGCTCACGTATCGAAACTGGTACCTCGGTCTTTTGATCGATGACCTCGAGGATCTTGAGAAGGAAACCGCTGCGATTTTCGAAAGGGATTTCTCGAATATTTTCTTGTACTACAAGAGCGGAGACTACGGAGTCGATGACTTCGTCAAGCAAGTGATGAGCATCGCGCACAAGACCGAAATGATCATCGTCGATCACATTCACTACTTCGATTTCGACGACGAGAACGAGAACCGAGCGATCAAGAAAATCGCGAAGACCGCGCGCACTCTAGCGCTCGAGCTGAACAAGCCAATCATCTTGATCGGTCACCTGAGAAAAAAAGATCGCATGAGCAACGAGATCGTCGCGGGCCTCGAGGAGTTTCACGGAAGCTCGGACCTGTACAAGATCGCGAGCAAGGTCGTGACGGTCGCTCCTGGGAGCAAAGTGATAAACCATCCTTCGGCATACGAAACTTACTTCAGAGTTCCGAAGGACCGCATCGATGGAAGCGCCACGAGGTTTTCAGCAAGATGCGTTTTCAATGCAGCAAGGGGAACTTATGAGCCGGAATACAACATCGGATTTGCCAACCAGTCACGAGATGTCGGGTTTAAGGAACTTGATCGAGATCTTCGACCCGAATGGGCAAAATCGGTTGGACGACCAATGGGAGTCGGCGACGATGATCTTAACAATGCTTTCGGAAAACCCGAGGTTTCTCCGAACCCAAGAAGGTCGAAGCCTGTACACAATCACGCGGACTCTGTTGTCAGGGACGGAGTGGGAGTCCGTTTTGTTTGACGACAGCTTGAGCGCCTACGAGAGGCAGGAGCTGAAGAGGATCGAGGACGAACTCTTCGATACACCAACGGGGACATTGCTTTTGAGCGCAGCCGGATACCTTGACTTGACCGAAGAGCAAATAAAAAAACACGAAGAACGAAAAGCAAAAAAACACATGGGAGTAAAATGAAAAACGCCAACCTACAAATAACGAAGAACGACTTCGCAATAATATGCTTCGCGCTGAACGAGTTCCTCGATCACTCCAAGGCCTGCCAGGGATGCTCGAAGTTCGAGCTGGACGTCTTGGATCTGATGAGGAAGATCGACATTCAGCTCAAGCCTCAGAACGACTGTGTTGAGAAGTGGAGCGAGGCCAGAGAGTATGCCGAGGAAAAAATATCTGGAAGGACTCACTAATTGGAATCACATCCCAACATTCAACAAGACGCCCCGCTCTTATTCGAAAAGGGCAAACTGCTTGAGGGCATAAAGTTTGAAGAATATGCCAAGGCGCCCGGAATGAACGCCGGAGGCCTGAAGGAGTTCTCTAGGTCCGCAGCGCATTTCTACGAGGCTAGATACAACCGAGTCGACAAGAAAGAAACCCCAGCCCTGCTGATGGGAAAACTTGTACACTTTGCGGTTCTCGAGCCGGAGCTTTTCATGGACACCTACATTGTAAAGCCAAAGTTCGACATGAGAACAAAGGTTGGAAAGGCCGACTCCGAGCTTTGGGAAACGAACTTGAAGCCAGGATCGATCGTAGTCCCCGAGGACCTCGTGAAAGACTTGGTAGGAATGACGACGAAGATCTTGAATCATCCGAACGCGAAAAAACTCCTGAAAGAGGGCGTTCGCGAATCAACGCTTTTCTGGGACGATCGCGAGACCGGCGAGCTTTGTAAGGCTCGTCCGGACTTCGTTTCCTTCTTCAAAGGCAAGACCCGCCTAGTAGACCTTAAAACAACTATGGATGCCCGCCAGTCATCTTTCGAGCGCGACGTAATGAAATACCATTACTTTTTGCAGGCGAGTCACTACGCCGAAGGTGCGCGCATTACTGGCGTGGCCAATCCGGATGTCTTCGTTTTCCTGGTCATCGAAAAAACCCCACCCTACGAAATCGCGATCTATCCCTGCGACGCGGGAGTCTTAGGATATGGGGATCAGTGGAGATCGAAGTTGATGAGGGAGTATGCCGAGTGTCGAAAGACCGGAATTTATCCAGGCTACAACCCTAGAGCACAGATGATAAAAATACCAACCTGGGCCCAAGTGCCTGACGAAGAGGATGATTATGGAAGCTGAAGCAAAACCAAAAACTGAAGCCAATACGAACGAGATTACGATCTCAAAAGAGGGGGCCTTGAATTTCGAGAATCAATCTCAGCTCGCGGCCTCCGCGCGACTTATCATGAGAATGAAGCTCGCCCCAGATCACTTGGTAAAAGACGGAATCGAGGCGGTCATGTCGGCCTTGATGTTCTGCAAGCAGTTCAACCTTCCTCTCAAGGCCATGAACCAAATGGCCTACATAAAGGGGAAGCTCACTTGCTTTAGCTTTCTAATCGTGACCCTGGCCGAGCGCCATGAGAATTACGGCGAGTTCGAGGAGTTCTTCTTGGACGACAAGCAAGAGGTGAGGTGCGCGAAGAACAAGAACCTCAACGTCCCTGCGTGGGCTGCGATCTACAGAGTGAAAAGAAAGGGCTCCTCTGTTTGGAATGAGTACAAGTTCACGATGGACGACGCGAAGACCGCAGGGCTGCTTTCAAATCCGAGCTGGCAAAAGTACCCGGACGACATGATGATGCACAAGAGCCGCTCAAGAGCCCTGAACGCAAACTACGCCTCGGCGATAAACGGAGCCGAATATTACGAAGACATCGCGCCAGACCTAGAGAATATTCGAGAGGCGAACCCGACGGCGTCGGCAATCGCGGAGCAACTTAATAGCGAGTTCGAGGATGACGATGCGGGGTCAATGTGATGCCTGCGGATATTCAGGAATCGTCGACAGGGCGCATTTTCGAACGAGGGGCAGTGGCGCTGGTTGGCTGGACCACGAGTATTGCCTGCTGTGCCGTCGGTGTCACGTTGCAAGCGGCGCTCAGGGTTGGTCCAAGTTTATCGAGAGGAACCCGTCGATGGAAGAGGTCCTTGAGAAAAAGGGTTGGGAAATAACGGAAGAGTTCGGAATAAAAAAACTTAGGAGAATCGAATGATCGGAATACTTTTGGCGGTGGTGATGTCTCAGGACTACCCGAACAAATCCCTTACCCCTGGCGTGACGAGGGAGGTCTCGAAAAAGGAACTCTGCACTGTTGGGTCCACGAAGGACGCTCGGCACGTGACTGCAAAAATGAAGCGCGAAGTGTTTCATAGGTACGGGTTTATAGAAGGAAAATACAAGCCTGGCGACTATGAGATTGATCATTTTTTAAGCCTTGAGAATTTTGGATCTAATTCAATTCTAAACTTATGGCCGCAAAAATTTTGCCCGATTGGAAACGACCCTTCAAAAACTGGATGTCTTGGCGCTAGAGAAAAAGATGCCGTTGAGCATCGAATTCATCAATGGTTTTGCAAAGGTATTATTACACAAGAAGAAGTAATCAGTATTTTAAAAACAGACTGGATTAAATGCTACAAGACAATTAAATCTGGAGGCATATGTCACACAACAGATTAGATTTAACGGGTCAAAGATTTGGACGATTACTTACTTTATGTTACTCCAGATATGTCAAGGGATCTGGAAGTTCATGGACCTGTAAGTGTGATTGTGGTTCTATAAAAATTATTTTGACCGCTGCTCTTCAAAGCGGTGCAACTAAATCTTGCGGATGTCTTAGGGACGAAAAAATCGCACTAGTTAATTACCGGCACGGCTATGCAAGAGCAAAAAAAATATCAAGAGCCTACACAACATATCACAACATGATGAGCAGATGTTACAATCAAAAACATAGTGACTATAAATATTATGGGGGAAGAGGAATCAAAGTTTGCGATCGATGGATAGAATCATTTGAGAATTTTTTATCAGACATGGGCGAGCCGCCTACAAATTTAACTATTGATAGAATTGACGTGAATAAAGGTTACTGCAAAGAGAATTGCAGATGGGCCACTCGAGCTCAACAATCAAAAAATAGACGACCATGGATTCAAGTCATACGCAAAGGAGAAGACCATCACTCCGCAAAACTATCACTTAAAGATTTGCCACAAATAAAAAAACTGCTCAAATCAAAAATGAATCAAACAGAGATAGGTCATATTCTTGGGGTCTCGCGAGAAACAATTTGCTGCATTAAAAACAAAAAACATTGGCTTACAAAGGATCATCTATGAGCACAAAGCCACCAATGCAGGCCCAAGGGTACGAATCTTGGATGCTCGAGGCGGCTAGGAAATGGATAAGGGAGGGCTGGAGCCTGAACTCCTTCTCCGGAAAGCACAACGTGAACTCCCAAGTTTGGAGTTGTCTCCTAAGGGATCAGCCGGAGCTTCAGGAGATAAAGTCAGAGTACAACAAGATCAGAAAAGAAAACCAACAAAGTACGAAGTACGGGGGGCACTTAAGTTGAGGTACAAATTCGAACATAAATACGAGCCGAGGTATCACGAAGAGGCCGGGCACTGGTACGCGGAGATGATAGTCCACATGTGCGAGCCCGAAATAGACGAGGATGAATTCGAGACCGAGGAAGAGTGCCAGATCAGGTGCAACGAATTGAACTTGAGCAGGAGGTCGAAGTGAGAGAGCAGCTAGAGTACTTGTTCGTCATTCTCACCTCACCGATATCGCTCGGGCTCCTCACGCTTGCGCTCGTGATCATATTCTTCTGGGGCATGGGGATCATAATCATCGCGGCCCTAGAGACGCTCTTCGACTTCGCGAAGCAGTACGCCAGGAACAGAAGGTTCAATTTGAAATTAGTTCAATTTACTCCAGAAGAACCTTCTCCTTATTCAGAGGAGCCAGCAGAATGGTCTGGCGGAGGCGGTTCTTTCAATGGTGGCGGAGATAGCGGAAGTTGGGACGATTCAAGTTCTGACAGCAATGGTTTATCAGAAGATTAACTAATTATCGAAGCGTCGGCGAGAAGCTGCAATGAGGTCCTACAGCTTTACTGGCCTACTGTAGTTGAGCGGTTATCGTCGGCGCTTCACTTGAAGGGATGAGAGATATGGGAGAAATTTCAGAGATGATGGCAGATGGAATTCTTTGCGAAGAGTGTGGCGGCTTCGTCGGTGAAGAAATAATAATTTCAAATGGCGGAAAAATTAAGGGCAAAGCTATTTTAGAAACGCCTGGCGTACCATTGAAGTGCGAAGATTGTGAAAGGCCCAGGCGCAAAGCATCGAGGAGGAAAGCTAAGTGATACACCATCTTAAAATATTACCGCAATACTATTGCAGAGTCGCAGACGGCTCAAAGACTTTTGAGGTGCGCAAGAATGATCGCGGATTTCAGCCTGGTGATCTTGTAACTCTAAAAGAATTTAATCCTGAAAATGTTTATCATTCGCAAGGTCCAATGGACGATAGCGATGATGGTTTCTCTGGTGAAAAGTTGTCTTTTAAAATCGGCTATGTTTTGCCAATAGACGCTGAGCGAGTCGTGTTTAGTTTATTACCATTGGACTCTATATGACCCGCCTACTAGCAATCATATCATTACCGCTGGCAATGAGCCTACTCTCGCTTGCGTTGTGCGTGATATTCTTGTGGGCGGTGGGCATACTTATTTTTGGAGCTTTTGAAGAGTTGTTTAAAAAGATTGGGGTGAGAGTGTGAGAAAAAATAAAAATATCGTTTTAGATTTGAATAAAGCGAAAGATGCAAGAAAATTTATTTTAGAAGCAATGAAGGTCTGTTTTGATGGCGCTAGCATAGATTTCTTTGATTTAAAAGATGGGCGAAGAATTAGCACTAAGAATCTTTCTGACTCTGAAGCTGTTCAATATGCGTTTGAATTATTACCAATTTATAAAGCTAAGTTTCCAAACTTAGTCAATGTGCAGACGGAGCATTAAGGAAAACGATGAGCAAAAGTGAGATGAAGCCTAGGGAGTTTTGGATAGCAAATCAAGGTGACGACCTTTCTTTAGAAGAAGACATAATATGCGAAGAAAAAATATATACCAAAAATTTTGAGGCGACATTTTGTCACGTCATTGAATTTAAAGCTTATCAATCCGCACTGGAGCTGCTTTGTAGGCTGGAGTATGTGCTAAAGAAATATCAGCACCTTAGTATGCCAATAGAAGAGAATCTTGAGATGTACCCATTTGCTAAGATAGCTCTCGCAGACATCAAGAAGTTTCGGGATGAGGGGAAGGTATGAAGAAAATATCTGCTTGGTACGATTACAGAATCGACGAAATAATTTTCAATGCTGACATCGCTTACGGACACGCATACGCAATGAGTAAATTTATATTTTTAGGATATTTATGACCGACAAACTTGAACAGCTAGCAAATTTACACGCTGAAAAATATGAAACCAATCGCATCAGTGCCTATAATTCTTTTATCGCTGGCTACAAAGCTCGCGATGAGGAGATTGAGGAGCTTAAAGATAGAGTTGATTGTTTGCGTGGAGAGCTTCGTGGCTTAAAATCTAAGGAGTCAAAATGAGCAAGATGAGTAGGGAGCTGGATTGCGAATTAGAAATGGCTGCACAGATTTATTTATCTCATCTAACCGTTGCGAGGCTTAGGGGTGAATTAAATTATGATAACTCGAGCCCTACGATAACATCATTCAAAGCTGGTGCCAAGTTTCAGGCTGAGAGAGATCGCGCAGACGTGGAGATACTTTTGGAAGCGTTAAATGAAATTTCTGTAGGTCAGGCGCATGAAAATACAAACACTTATCGCTATATTAAAACCGCAAGCGATGCGCTCAAAGCATACCAAGCTTCACGCGGCACCGGAGAGTCGAAATGAAATTATCCGCATATGATATAAATGTGAAATTATCCACATACGATATATTTTCACGCGGCACCGAGGGGGATACCCCATGCAAGGGGTAATTTCAATTTACCCTAAGAAAGGGATATTTATGACAAACGAAAGAGCAAAAGATGCGCCAGGAACAAAGATTTATCAGCACAACGATGAAGAGCATATTTTTGAATGCGTAAGGCTTAGTTCATATGAAGAGCTTGAGGCGAAGCTCGAAGCTTTGCAGCTTACATTTGTAAAAGTGAACCACATGCTTGCCAAAAAAGATCAACAGCTTGCCATTGCAGTTGAGGCTTTGAAAAAAATTAAAGGCGATGGGCACAGTTCAGACTGTGAAATTATGAAGCCTTATAGACCAAATTATCGATGCGCATTTGAAGAGGCTGACGAAGCTCTTCAGAAACTTGGTGTTGATTGAAATGGAAAAGAGATCACCAGAAGCTATCGAACGAAGACGAATCGCTGAGCGAGAGCGATACCGACGAAGATACCAAGATCCGGCCTTCAGAGCGGCCGAACTGGAAAGAGGAAAGGCTAAATACGCTAAGAACATTGCTCGCGAAAAGAAGAGATCGAGAGAATACTACCATGCAAACAAAGATCGAGAAAACAAACAGCGAGCCGAGTGGCGAGCTAAACACAAGGAGAGAGCTAGAGATTATGCAAGAAAATATTACGCAGCAAATAGAGGAAGAGTCATTGAGCTCGTCAGGCAGTACAAGATTAGAAACGATCCATCCCACGGCCTCTTTGCTGCCGTCACTGGATTTGAGCGAGGAGATCTTTCATTCGAGCAATTTGTTGAGATCTACGGCGAGAGAATTGCACTCCTTGATGATCTCTTTAAACCCGAAGCCTGAGAATCGGGATACGGCCGTCAGGTTGTTGGACCCCGATAGGGTTCGCGCCTCTGCGGAGTGCGGGAAGCAGATCATCGCCACGATGAGAATGCAGCTCGACATCCTCAAGTTTCAGAAGGAAATAAAGAAGTGAGCGACATCAGGATTATCCTCTTCATTCTGTCGACGATAACCTTTGGACTGACCGAGTACATCGGCTATTCCCTTGGCTGTAGCTTGTGGCGGGGGATAATTCTCTACGCGCTCAGCCTTTTTTTTATTGTAATCGTTTGGATCTTGTCTGAAGGTTTATAGATGCAAGAGAAAATAAAGCGAAAGTTCGGCGACCTCGACGACCTTAAGACCGACAACTACCGACGTCAGATTGGCTTGACAGAGATTCAAAGAGGCGAAAGACTCTGCATGAATTGCAACCAAAAATTTCTGTCTTTCGACCTCAGGTCAAATCGAATGTGCGACGCCTGCAGGAGCCGACTTAAAGACGACTAGGGGTAACATGAAGGAAGATTTCGCGTTTCAAAAGACAAAAACCCAGCAGTCCTACAACAAGCAGCCCGCGAGCGTACAGACCCAGCTCCTCGCCCAAGCCGCAGCCGGATCTCAGCTCATCAGCGACATCGAATTCATCGCGATCAAGGACATCATCGGCCTGACCTATCCGGACGTCGTCTTAAAGGTTAATCAGATTTTCAAGGAAAGGACCGTCAGAAACCTTCCCCCGCTTTACGCGCGAGAGGTTCAGGGCGAGATTATCTGGACGACCGAATCAGAGGACCCGTATCTCTTCAAGGGGTTTCTTTACCACGTAGAACAATCGCAGCCGCCAATGACGAAGGTTCGACTCGAGGAGATCATAGAGCACTTGGAATTGGGTGGGAGCCACACGAAGACGCTGGAGCTTGCCGATCGACTCCGCAAGGTCGGCGTAGAGGCCTAGTTTCTATCGAGGATGGCGCGGGCTGAGCGCAAAGTCTCGGCCCCTATCTTAGCTTAAAAAGACAATTTAAAGAGAAACCAGACTGTTCTCGGCTCAAGTTTCGGGATAAACTGACCGAAGCCTAAGCCTGTTTTTCTCCATTTGTTTGCCCGATCGCACCTGGGTCGGGATTTTTAATCCCTCAAAATCACCGTAAGTGCCCGATAATAACGCACCGTAAAGGGCGCCCCACCAATCGTGAACGTCACGTCGATGTCCTGCTCCTCGTCTGGGTTCAAGAGAACAGAAATTAAAGAAGTAATTTGAACGGTGAATTTACCTAAAAGAGGACTTCCCAAGATTGAGACCTGGGCAAGGGAGAGCAAGAAGGTTTGCGTGAGGCCCGAGGCAAGGGGAAGGGTCACGGCGATTTCCGTACAGGTCGAGAGGTCCAAGGGATCTTGGGAGTCCTGATATTTTGCCGCTAGAGTTAAGAGCTTTGAATCCCCAGTAAAAATGACGAAGGCGTTCGTTTTCATATGTTCCCTTATATTACTTGGTTGAGTTCAACATAGCCGATAACTTCTAAAGTCGGAACGACGTAGCCGATAATTGTTGGGTCGTATACGAATCCGCATACAGGTTCGTTTGTGATTAAAACTCCCGAGAGGTTTATCGTTGGGACAATGTATCCCTCGATGGGAACTGGTGCCGGATTCTCGTCCGTGGCCAAATCCGTGAACTTTACCTTGACCGGAGTTTTCATATTTTCCGAGGGCGAGATGACGTTGATCACCCAGTCCCCGGTTGGGTCAGAGACCGAGGTTAACAAATCAAAATAATACAGCCCACGAAACCGAATCGACGCAAACTCAACTAAAGGAAACGGTCCCGCGACCGCTCCGTTTGGCTTGTTTGCATAGGCTACGACGTCGAGCAGTCCCGAAAGACCGTTCTTAGAAGAGTAGACTATCCGCTCAGGAATCGTGAGAACTGCCATTAAATCGCTCTGCCTCCGCTAAATACGTTTGCGCTTATGTAGGCCGAGATCGCGTGCAAAGAATCCGTCGCAGTCGCAAAGCCAGCGCCCTCAACATTGTTAACGATCTCTGCTTGGATGGCAACTGTCTGTGCCTTAATTGCAGAGAGTCCGATCGTAGCATCACCGAGCTTGTCGGTCTGAGTCTTGATTAAACCTTGAAGAGTGTTCGCCGCAGACAATCCGTAGGTCGCATTGTTTAGGAGCGCATCGGCATCATTAACGGTTGTTTGAACAGAAAGCAAAGTTGTTTGGAGGGCGAAACCGTCAGCTTGAACATCTGAAATAATTTCTGAGACTGCTTTTCTTGCTGTCGCTGCGCCAGCAATCGCATAAGCAAAGCTAAAAATTAATTCTTCTTGGGACGCCGTTGATGGAATTCCTAAGTCAATGTGGTATTGACCGAGAGAGTCTCTTACGGCTGGAGCACTCGTACCCGAGACTCCTGTCAAATAAGAACTTCGATCCGCACCGGCTTGGTTTACTAAGGTGACTACAATTGAACTTGTGTCTGGATCTATTAAAAGATTTTTTTCGTTGTAGATCGTGATCGGCAATCGATAAGTATTCGAACCCGCAGAAGGCTTAATCAGCGTCGCGGGAACCGGCAGCGAGAATCCTGCGTTGTTTTGAATCGCTTGAACCGCACTTAAGATCGTAGCTAAGCTAGAGGCACCGCTCTCGAGATCCGTTTTGATCGCAGAGGTATCGGATTTAATTGCCGCAATGTTTGTGTCTTGCGTGACCAAGTGAGCGTCGAGATCGTCGGTCGAAAAAGCCGTAGCTGTGAATCGTATTCCAGAGGGAGCACTCTTGGTTGCCGAATCAATTTTAATCTCGATATCGTCGCCAGCCACCGCGCCGTAACCCGCAAGCGTAGCTCCGGAAATTGTCAGCGTGTACTCTCCAGCCGAGTTTGTGGCGTCAAGCTCTGCCAAAACAATTGCTGAAACGCCCACGGCTTTCGCAACTGAGTTGACGTAGACCTGAGCTTTTACATCGGTGAGTCCGGTGGTGTTATTCTTCGCCTGATACAATACCTTAATTGGTTTCAATGCCATTCGTTTCTTCCTTTTTTAGTTCGCTCTTCCAGCGAGTGATTCTTCTTTGTCTAGCGATTCATCTATCGTGAAATTTTCGATGTAGCTTGAGGCTCCAACGACATAAATCGCGGAGCATTCTGTGAAGCTTACCTGACCGTGGCTCCAGGAATAACTGTAAACCCCCGGAGTCACTTCGGTCATCGCAGTCGTCGAAAGGAGCGCCACGCCAGTCAGGACGTTGACGACCCGAACCGTGACGGTGAGTCCGGTGACTATCGCGCCTCCGCGAACTCTCATGAAGGCTAAGGGTACTGGGTCGACCGTTTTATAAAGAGGCATTTTTCACCCATGACCTCAAGTAGTGGTAGAGGTCCTCCGGAGAAATCATCGACAAGTCCAAATCAATCTTCTCGGTCGTAAGCGTCTCCAATGAGTAGGCGATCTGCTCGCAGAGGTAAGACTCTGAGCCAGACCAGGGATTCTTAATTGGAAGCGGCCTTCGGAAAAACTTGTAGAGGAAGGCCCTGAAGCAGAAGTAAAAAAAGGCCTTGTAGTTGTAGGCGTGTCCGTCGAATTGATCGACGATCATGTCCCACACCTTGTTCTCTTGCTCGGTAGTGATATTCAAGTTTATCACGTGAACGACTTCCATGTGCTTTAATGCGGTCTTTAAGAACTTCGGATGAGTTCCGACAAGATTGGACTCGAACATCAATCCACCGTCTTGGGATTTAAACACCAGGGCGAAGTGAGAGCAGTCGGAGTTCAGAAACCATCTGATCAAAACGCTCAAGGGAAGTTTGCTCTTGGTCCAAATTAATTTCATTTTACTGCCTATAGTGTTCGACTGTGATCATGAGATTTTCTTGAACCCCAGCGTTGTGCCAGAATAAAAATCTCAATTTGTTTGTGTGATTTGTGGCGCTATAAGAAAGCAATTTCGAAACTCTGCCGTCGACCGAAAACATATTGCCAGGATTTAAGTATTTTAAATTTAAACCCTCAGCCATCACTTTTGATCCGCCGTAAGAGGCTGGGATCGTTGGCACTGCGATAATAAAAAATCTTACGTCTGATGTAAGCTGCGGCGTGATTCTCATCTCTCCACCGATTAATTCGTAATCATAAGGAGGCTCGAAATCGACTTGGGTTCTAACGGCGTTACCGACCAGGCTTGGATCTGTGATCTCAACGCCACCCACATCAAAAAGATGAATCGTGATCCATGATTTTGAGGTGCCGTCATAATTTAAAGCGACAATACTTGCTAGCTTTGAAGTCAAAAACTCAAACGCAGTCGCAGCATAAGTCCATCCGGATTTCGCAGCTTTTTGTCTGACGACTAGAGCTTTGTCGACGTCATATTGATTTAAGGGTGCGCCAGTTTGATCAGTTGTCGTTGTGGCTTGAACTTGATTTTGAACTAAAGGCACTCCGTTGTGAGCCGCGACCACAGCATCAACAAAAGAAAAATCTGATAGGTCTGCCAAAAACGTGATCGTCACTTGATCGCCAAAAATATTTGTTAAAGATAAGTCGAGAGCGACAGTGATGTTTGCGTTGTGCTGGATCTGAGAAATCAAACTGTCGAGTGCGCAAGGTGATTTTGTGTAGGTTTTTGAAATCATATTATGGTCCCAACTTTATCAAGAGCATACTTCTTTGGTTGACTGTTTGAGAGCTGCCGTTCGGGTTAACGTACATTTGGCAAGCCTGAGAGCCGTTAAATGAGGTGACTGTCAGAGTTGACAAAATAACAATGTGAGAGCCTGCCGGAGTGACGACGCTTCTTTTTGAATCCGCAATTAATGTCCCTCCTTTAAAAATCGAACAGTCCATTTGCTGACCGCTTCCGGTGCCTGTGCTCGATGCGTTTAACAAGATCGCGTAGGTGCCCGAAGCTGGCGTCACAGTAATGCCAGTCACAAACGTGTCGACGTTTGCCGTTGATGCAAAAGCAGTAGATGAAATAATGTTGTAATTTTGAATTCCCGAAGCTGCTGCGGCGGTCAAATAATCAATCACCGACTGAACGTCGCCAAAAGCTAAACCAGATACCGAGTTGTCATAGGGAACAGATGAAGCAACTTGATTGGATGGAAGCAAAGGGCTACCCATCAAACCCCCTCGATAAGTCTGACGTTCACTGTGCCTGCTGAAACTAAGTAAATAGGCACGTTGTCGGTTGCAGATATTGAGGCTTTTTCGTTTTTAAATATAGGCGTGCCATTTGATGTCGTCACACCCGCACCGCCGTAATACACAACGCCATCGACAGGCGCTATTGATAAAACCCCTCGACCAACCAAACGAGCCGCTCCAACCTTTGCCTCAACCGCAGTTGTGCCCACAGACAGGTTGCCAAAGACAATCGAGCCATTTATCGCATCTCTTGTTGGCAAGGCGCCGTTTAAATAAGGCGTAACAGCGATGCCATTGATTTCGTTAATTGAGATCGGTGCGTTGTTAAGCTGAGTCGCGCTCGGGATTGTGCCGTAAGCTGTGTTGATGTTGAGAGTTGTCGTGGCGGCGGCACCTGTGTTTTTAAAACTTAAGTTAAAATAATTGCCGTTGACGACACCTGATCGAGCGAAAGCCTGGCCAGCGGTCAAATTAAAAATCGAACTTTGAACCGGCACTGTGTCTGTGGCGTTGATATATTGATTTAATTTTAAAGTGCCTGGTTGATCACACGCCAGCAAGATCGAATATGATTGTTGATTAAAAGCTGTTTCTAAAGGGCCCGTAAATGTCGCGTTAGATGCAAGCTGAGTTGTTGTGCTATTCACAGTGCTCGCAACATAGTTCGTGGCGCTTTGAGAGACCGCCAAATTAAACAGGCCAGCAGAATTGATAGAGCCAATCGCGTTGCCTGAGCCATCGAAGGTTTTTGAGTTTGTTGGCAAAGACGAGCCGCTCGGTGAGCCCTGCACCGTGAGCACACCGCCAACGGGAGTTCCCGGAGTCCCTAGGCCTTCAATTTGCGACATATCAATATACACGAATGGCCCCTAGGGTTTTGTTTGGCAGTAGATCATTATCTTTCGAAGCTTGGCGACGTCCTCCTCGTTCACGCAAGCGAGAACGGGGGACTGAGGAGTCTGCTTTATGAAGCTCCACTTTCCGTCGAAGGTCGTCGGCTGAGGAGCGAGGGCGCAGTTACTTAGAGAAAAGCTCATTAAGAGCAGAGGCATCTTGATTGAGAAAAGCCGAGTGTATTGTTTTAATATCATCTCGAACCTTTCTCGCCTGATCTTCTTCTATCTTTTTTTCCATAAGAAGCTTCACAAGAGCCAGCAACTCGGGAAGAGCCTTCATGAATTCCCAGAGAACTCTCACTTGGGGTCTTCTAGCTTCACCGTTGGTACGTCAATGTTTTGAACTGCTTGATCTAATAGTGATGATATTTTATTTAAGCCGAGAGCGACAATACTAAAGAGTCCAGCTACGAAAATAAACCAAGACTTCGGCTTCACGGTTGGCCATACACGCATAGCAATCTCAGATAGAAGTCCAAGAATTGATGCGATCCATATTGGCAAGCTGCTGGGGATTTTTCCGACCACCTTGTTTGCCGAGTCCAATGTCTTCGCACCGACGGGAGCTGGAGTGCTCGCTACGCTAGGGACCGCGACCGCAACCGGGCTCGGAGCGATGTCTTGAGCGAAGGCCATGAAGTAGGAACCGAAACAGACCGCGAAGATTACGATTAAGCTTTTCATTGAACTCCCTTTATTAAATCTCTAAGAAACTCGGCCTTAATGTTCGGGCAGGTTTTACCCTGAGCCTTCGCACTCGGCCACTCGTAGTGGCATGATACATCTTCGGTCATTAAGCCGTATTTGTTCAATAGACTATGGACCAATTTCTCGAGCGACTCCATCTGTACTGGTCCAAAGGCATCGACTCCGATGAGGCAAATTCCAATCGAGTCGTGGTTCTCGCCCCTGCAATGGGACCCGATCAGGCTTTCCTTTCGGCCGACCTCTATCATTCCGTCTAGATCGATCACGAAGTGATATCCGATGTCCTGCCAGTGCTTCACGGTCATGTGGTAATTTCTTATCGCGGCGGCGTTCCCGCTCACGGTGTCCGAGCAATGAACGATGATCTTTTTAGTCTCTTTTCGATCAGTCATCTTTTTTCTCAACCTTCGTTTTTAGGAGCATCAAGTTGTTGTTCAAAAGCTTGACGTCGCTCTTTGTTGATTTCAATTCTTGAACGATGGCGGTCCCGAGCTTGGCGAACTTTCTCGAGTTGCTATCGGTCGTCTGCTCTAGGGACTTGAACTTTTCGAGTGACTCTTCTGCGTTTTTTTTGGCTTGATTTGAGAATTCTACGGCGTCCTGAAAGAGCTTCATTTGCCGGTGAAGCTGCTCGTAGATCATTTTGTCCAACTCTGAGATTCGAGTCATGTGAGCGACGTAAGCGCTCTTCACTTCCTCGTGAAGGGATACGTTCGACTCCTTCGCCTCGTTGGAGACCTTCTTCGCCTCCTTGATCGCGTCGAAGACCTTCTCCTCTATGAAGACCTTCGCCATCCAGAGGGTAACGGCCCAAGCAGTAGCTCCACCTATCCACTCAAGCCATTTCTCCATAAGCTCCTTTAGTTTCCGACCTTCTCAATGTACAAACTGTTCGTGTAGCCAGGAGCCGCTGATCCCTGGAAAGTAGCGGTGCTATTTAAAGTAACACCAAGGGTTTCTCCAATTAAACATTTAAGTGTAGAAGATCCGTTTCCAAAAACTGTATTTGAAACAGAAGTTAAATAGGCCCCTGAAACTCCATTTTTAAGAACATTCGTGACAAATCCCCCAGCAGCAGTGGTGAGGGAAAGGTTTGTTAAGCGATAAACCCCAGAGATTGGGCAAGTGTAAAGCCCCGTCGAAGTAGAGTATGCGTTGTGCGTATCTCCTAAAACGGTATCAAATTTAATTGGCGCTGGACCTGTTGTAGTATAATTAGAAGTCAGTGCGATTTGAGCGTTAACGCTTGCAGATGCAGGAATACTTTCCGGACCGGATCTCTTCGAAATATTTAAATGATTGAAGAGTCCTCCCGCAGAAAATACAGTGCTCGATCCATTTGATGAGCTTTGCAACTTAATCTTTTGACCCGCAGAAAGATTAAATTCTGTCACTACCGGAATAGGCAAATAAACGACTCCTGCGGCTGCCCTTGCTTGGAAGCTCCTTGTAATCCCATTGCTTCCTACAACGTCGATCTCAGCGTATTGATTTGTAGAAAAAGAACCAGTTATCAAAAAAGATCCTGAGATATCATAGACACCGCTAATTGGAGCTGTGAAAATCCCTGTCACTGAATTGAAGCTCGCATGAGTATCAGTTGTCGGAGGGTCGTAATTTGTTACGTCTGCGACCGATGCCGTGATGACGCTTGTAGGGTTTGCAACTATCAAAGACTGCAATCGAGTGTCGCTGTCTGAGCTGCTTAGTGTGTTAGATGACCACCCAGCAATAGGAACTCTTGCGTTGATATAAATGACGTTCGTTGCAGTGCCTAAAGAATTTGCGTTTTGATGAGTCTGCGCAGAAATCGAGCTTGTCGTATCATCATATGAAAAGAACAAATACGATCCACCGGGCCCAATTAATAAGGGACCAGTTTTGACAGTGTTTGAGTTGCCGTTATTTGTTGACCATCGACCGACCGATGCCTCTTGACCGTTTGTGATTAAAGCAAAAAGACCTGGGGGTAGAGAAATAGACGCAGGAGCCGCGCCTGGAGATCCCATCTGGAACGTACCCTGAATTTCAACCGAATCCCCAACCTGTCGGTAGTTCATCGCCACAGAGCTTAAAGGTCCAAAATTTGTATTAAGAGGAATGTAGGGTTTAGAGTCCGTCAGAGAAGGCGCCATCGTGAGAGTTTGAGGTCCTACAACGACGTCATCGATGACGAGATTAATCGCGGTAGTTGTCGGATGGGCGTTATAAAGAACGAATCGATATTGAGTCGAGGTTATGCTGGTTTGAAATGTCGCTGTCGCATGGCCTGCACCTATGTTTTGATTAAATCCAAAGTTTCCAGCGAAGGAATCGACCCAAGCTCCTGCGGTCACGTCATAGACAGCGATTCCGAAAGAGTTTGAGTTTGTTCCCGAGAAGTCGGCTCCACCAGATCCAGAGACTACACTGTAGTAAATTTTTACGCTTAAGACCTGGGCTTGATCTTCTGAATCTATATTGAAAGGAACGGTCGAAACGAAATTACCCTGAACGGTTGGAGTCGTGCTGACGTAGGCTCCCGAGTAAGTACCCGCAAGTCTATTCGCCGTGACCGCAGAGAAAGAAAGATTGGCGTCTGATCCAGTTCCGAAAGTAGGAGTTCCAGTAGGAAGTCCGAGCGAGCTGACCGATGTATTTCCAAGAACCCAGCCCGAGGTCGTTCCGGTCTCGAAGTTTCCGTTTCCTACGTTCGTTCCGTTGGTCGTCGTGACTGTAGAGAGATAATTCTTTGAGCCGCCGCCGCCAGAGCCCGCAGCGAAAAATGTTCCACCCGATCCGTCGGCCGTTAAGACCTGACCGTTCGTTGCGGCACCTGACATAATGTCAGTTCCGAGGTTGATCGTCTTGAAGATCGTTCCGTCGTTCGAGAACTGAAGCTTCGAAAGGGAGCTATTCCATCGAAGGCTTGGGTTGTTCGCTCCCGCTCCGATGTTAAAGGCGTAGCTCTCATTTCCGGCCGTGCCCGCGCCGATCTGAAAGAAATTCTTGTTGTACTTTAAGGTCTTCGTGGCGCTGTCGACCGCGAGCGTGGGGTTTAATCCCGCGAGTCCGAAGTCGTAGATCAAGTTATGATTTGCGACCGACCCGCTGTGGCCGAACTGAACTGTGTCCGTGTTGAACTTCGTGGGTATCGTTCCCGAAGCCGCGAAGGAAACCGAGGTGAATAAGGTTACAAGTAAGTGGATTAATTTTTTCATTTAGACTTCCTCTATGTTTCCGCTGAGTTCGTTTCCGGTCCCTAGGTCGCTGATCGCGGTGGTGCATGAATTAAAGTTTATGTCCTTGATTCGGCAGTTCCTCGAGGTGGCGCTTAATAGAATGGCCACGTCCGAGACTCCGCTGAACGAGAGCCATCTTCCCCCTCTTACTGTAATCCTTTGCCCGTCGATTTGAAGTCCTGGAGTTGAGGAAATTCCCTTCGAGTAGAAGGCCTGGGGCTTAAAGACTAGCTCTAGGTCTGCAATCCCTGCTGGGATCACCTGGGTAACGGCCAAAGTTTGAAGCGTCGAAACCAAAACCTTCGTGATCACGGTTCCGGCTTGAATAGCTGCGATCATCGAATTGATGTCCGGATAGGTTCCACCGGTGCCGACGATGGCGTCGAATTCCACGTTCGCATAGTTTTGCTGAACCTGTTGATCGAGCCAGCGAATCCAATCACCAGCGTATCCGAATTGCCAGTTGTGCCACTCCGCTGGAGGAACGAAGTCGGGAACGTATCCCTGAGCTATGGCTGGAGAGCCTGGATTTGTTCTTGTTCCTGAGGTCGCCCAATCCGGGTAAACTGAAGGTCTTGTGAATGGCATATTGTGAACTCCTATATTGAAAACTTTAGCTAGAGTACGAACCACCTACAAGTGGATCTTGAACGCTTCCGTAGCCCTGAATGCTTTTATTGTTAACTCCGTATCCAAATGGAAACTTGGCCCTGTGAATGCCCGCATACTTTCCGGTTCCGTACCCCGAGCCCGGAGAAACATAAAGCCGATAAGCAAACGGAACTAGGGAATCGTAAGACACAATCCCGTTGACGTTCACGCCAGCCGGCAAGGTCTCTCCTAAGATTTTAATGATCTGATTTACGGAGGCTTGATCCGGAGGGAGATACTCCGACTCCACGATAACCTCACCCGGGTAGAGTTCGAACAAGCGAACTTGCATGACCTGGGCGAAGAGTTGATAAGTCTGAATGACCTGCTCGGGTTGTCCATCAGAGGTGTTGATCTTGATCTGCCCGAAGATTTCCAGCCTGTACTGAGCGTCCGGAGTTCCCGTTACACGAGAGATCCCAACGATAGATCCGATGTGATCGAGCTGAATTCCCGAGGCCATGTTCAGGTAGCGGGTGATATTCATGTTTATCAGTTGGTCTTCTATTATTTGAAACTGAGCCGAGATCGCCGTGATCAGGTTCGTGATCAAAGACTTCCCTCTGTACTGAGTGATCAGTCTGTCGAGGGCGTCTTGAATGTTGGTCGTTATTTGACTGAACATCTTATCCTATCGTCTCTGATATATTTATATAGCTGATCTGAGTGAACGCCTGCTGAAAAGCCTGAATCGGAATGTTGTTCGAGAGCGTAGGACCCGGAGAGGTTCCGATCAAGATCGTGGCCCCGTCGATTCCTGGGATAGGCGCGAGCTGAGAAACCAAGAGAGGAGTCACGATCACGCCGACGCCTTGACCCAAGCTGTTGATGTAATTATCCAAGGCTTGCTTGACGAGAGCGTCCCCGTTCGCCGGGTAGAGAGTGCTGTCGATTAAAAGGCTGACGTTCATGTAGATATTTATCTTCGTAGGGCGAGAGAACTTCACGATGTGGTGGATTCCCTGTGAGTCGACGATCTCGTAGGAGCTTGAGCCGAAGGTCGCTATGCCTGCGTCTTTCGCTGCCCATATCGTATTCCCTATGTCGGCGTCGGAGCCCCCGTTAACGACAGCCTCGAACGAATGCGGTGGCCTTCCGTTGGAGTCCACGATCTGAGAGACGTTCTCGTAAACCAGGGCCGAGGTGACCAATGGAACCTTTAACAAGCGCGATCGAATCGCCTCGATAGTTCCGGCTCCGGCAACCTGAAGTTCTTGGTTCATTCGAACTCGGTATGCGTTGTCGGATTCGACGTTCGTTCCTAGGGTTGCGTCCGAGGTGTTCAAGACGTTCGTGAGTCCCGAGAGCGGATTGACGATGACGCTTAAAGTTTTGGCGTTCGCGATTACAGGTCCTGTCACTATTGCGCTGGCGTTCGTGTTCGCCTGATCTATGCCCGGAGTGACGATGTTTGGAAGGATCGAGATCGGCGCCAAGAGGGAAGTCCCAACCGTGTTCGATGCAACCGTAAAGAGGGGCTGAACCTGGAGTCCACCGGTTGCGGCACCCGCAAAGGTGATCGTGTACATGGTCGGAGAGTTCTGCATAATTATGCAGCCCGAGCAATAATTCAGGTTTCTTATAGCTGTTTGAAGGTCTGCGGCTGAAATATTGTATGCAAGGAGAGGCGTGATGCTTCCGTTTATCGAGAGCGCGAAGCTTCCCGATCCTGGAGTCGCGGAGAACACGAGGGTCTGAACGCAGTTTTGACCAGCGCCTAAAACCACGGCTCCGTTCAGGGTGAAGATGCTCGCAGGGCTTCCGAGGACGGAGAATTGAGTCGTCGTCGGGATTGAGGTCCCAGGGACGCCGAAGAGCTTGAAGTTCTGAACCAATGATTTCGTCGGCTGAAGGCGTGGGATTCCGCGAAGCGCTCCGACGTTGTCGAGCGATGCTCCGAAAGCCGTGTCGGGAACTTGAGAGGCGTAGACGTCCTGCATGGCTTGCCAAACGAGCGAAAGCCTCTCCGAAACTATGCCCGAGATCTGCCCGAAAACTGCCTG
>JAYWEN010000200.1:0-5404 GCA_043779245.1 Elusimicrobiota bacterium
AATGACGATTTCAGTCTGTTGGAGTTCCTTGATATTGCTTGCACCGACGGTGCCCATGCAGGTCCTCAAAGCCCCCACGAGATTCTGCGTACCGTCATCAGTGCGAGCGGGGCCGTACAATATTTCCTCGAGCGTTCCGGTCGTGCCCACGTGAATGCGCGTTCCGCGAGGCAGGTTGTGATGCGGGGTCGCCATGCCCCAGTGATAACCACGGCCGGGCGCTTCTTTGGCCCTGGCGAAGGCTGAGCCCACCATCACTGCATCGGCGCCGGAGGCGAAGGCTTTGCAGATTTCGCCCCCCAGATTCATGCCACCGTCTGTAATAATCGAGATATATTTTCCTGTGCGCTTGAAGTAGTAATCGCGCGCGGCGGCACAATCGACAGTGGCTGTGACTTGTGGGACGCCGATGCCCAGAACACCCCGCGACGTGCACGCGGCTCCTGGTCCAACCCCAATTAAAATCCCCGAGACTCCTGCTTCGAAGAGCTCCATGCAGGCGTCATAACTGACGGTGTTTCCGACGACCACAGGAATCTTCAGCCCTTTCACAAGCTTGCCCATTTCGACTGTCTTGTACTTGGTAGAGATGTGGCGGACACTTGTCACGGTGGACTGGCAGACGAACAAATCGGCTCCTGCTTCCTGCGCCACTTTTGAAAAGCGGTAGGCATTTTGAGGAATGCAAGAAACCGCGGCTTTTACTTTTCCCGCTTTAATCTCTTTGACGCGCTTGGCGATCAGTTTCTCTTTAATCGGCTCTTTGTAAAGCTTTTGCACGAGCTCCGTCGCGGCTTCTGGAGGTGCGGCGGCAATCTTCGCGTAGACTTCCTCGACGTTATCGTAACGCGAATGAATTCCATCTAAATTCAGTACGGCAATACCCCCCAGCTTTCCCATGGCGATGGCAAATTTGGCGTCAACGACACCGTCCATGGCGCTCGCCAAAAACGGGATTTCCATTTTCAATTTTCCGAGGCTCGCCGTAATGTCGACTTCCTCCGGATTGACCGTGACCGCTCCCGGTACTAAAGCAATTTCATCAAACCCATATGCGCGCCGCGCTTCCCGATCGCGGCCAACGAAGAATGCCATGTGATGTCCTCCTCAGACTATTGGTGGGGTGAAAGTCGATTGACGCTGATATTTCCCCTGTTTATCAGCATAGGACGTCTGACAGACCTCATCAGACTCCAAAAACAAAATCTGTGCAATACCTTCTTCGGCATAGACTTTTGCCGGAAGAGCGGTCGTGTTTGTGATCGAAAATGTTAAGCGTCCTTCCCATTCGGGTTCAAGCGGCGCGATCGAGACTTGAATGCCGCAGCGTGCATAGGTGGACTTGCCGTTGCAGACCACCAAAACCTCACGGGGAATGCGAAACGTTTCAAAGGATTGCGCGATCGCCATGCCATGCGGCGGGATAACGCAGACGTCTGTCTCGACATCTTCATAGGCAGAGGCATCAAAGTTTTTAGGATCCACGACGCCCGAGTGCTGCTTGGCGGGGTCGAGCACTTTAAACTGGCGGGCTACGCGGATATCGTATCCGTAAGACGACACACCGAACGAGATGACAGGCTTTGGACCAGACGGCGTTTCAACCATCTTGACCTGCTTCGGCTCGAAGGGTTCGATAATCTGTTTTTCTCTAGCCATTCGGATGATCCAGCCGTCGGACTTCACCATTAGGCGATCACTTCGTTCTTTGTGACTTTGTGACTTTTTCGGCCACGGCCGGGATGAAATTCCGGTCCAGGCTTCACCTCTTCCTTAATTTTTTCGAGCTCGGAATGAAACGCATCGAGGTCTTGGAAGCCACGATAAACGGAAGCAAATCGAATGTAGGCGACGGGATCGAGTTCCTTTAATTTCTTCATGACTTTTTCGCCGATCACGCGCGAGGGGACCTGCATGACGTAATCTTGAAGTTCGTACTCGATTTCGGCCACGATGCGCTCGATCACGTCGGGGCCAATCGGCCGCTTTTCGCAAGCGCGTAAAATTCCCTCGCGTAGCTTTTCGCGATTAAACGCTTCGCGCCGGTCGTCAGACTTGATGACCATCAAGGGAACTTCTTCGAGACGTTCGTAGGTGGTGAAGCGCTTGTGGCAAGACTGGCATTCGCGGCGGCGTCGAATAATACTCGCCGCTTCGAGAGGGCGGGAGTCTAATACTCTATCTTCTTGATGCCCACAATAGGGACATTTCATCGACTATCCTATGGACCGCTTTGGATTTGGATGGGGACTACAACCTGTAGGAACGGCCCAACTATAACAACTAGCTGTTGTGGGGGTCAAGTCAGGTGCGTTTTAGAGAATCCGCTCTTGAGATTCCTTGTCGAAGAGACGAATCTTCTCTAAATTAAAAAGGATTTCAATCTCCTGATTCACCTTGGCTTCACTCTGAGGTTCGACGCGGGCGACCAAGGTATTCTTTCCGGTATTCAAGTAGAGCAAGATTTCACTGCCCATCGGCTCGACCACTTCAACCGTCGACACCGCGGTGCGGCCTTCGGTTGCAATGTTGCCGGCATACACTTTGTCGTAAATATCTTCGGGTCGCACTCCGAGCGTGATAGTTTTTCCGACATAAGGAGAGACAGCCTCTTCCATCGCAGGAAGCAGCTCGAGAAGAAATTTACCCTCATCAAGACAAAGTTTGCCAGTACGACGAACCACCTGGACGTCCATAAAATTCATCGGCGGACTACCGATAAAGCTGGCAATAAATTTATTGGCGGGTCGGTTATAAATCTCAAGCGGCTTATCAATCTGCATCATCATGCCGTCTTTCATGACACATATGCGATCGCCCATCGTCATGGCTTCGACTTGGTCGTGCGTCACGTAGATCATCGTCGTCTGCAGTCGATCGTGAAGTTTTGAAATTTCGGTGCGCATTTGCACGCGCAACTTCGCATCCAGATTCGAAAGCGGTTCGTCGAATAAAAAGACTTTTGGTTTACGCACGATGGCACGTCCCACCGCGACTCTCTGGCGCTGGCCACCGGAAAGCTCTTTGGGCTTTCGTTCGAGCAAGTGCGTCAAGTTCAAGATCTCGGCGGATTCCCGAACACGAAGGTCAATATCCTTCTTACTGAATTTACGCAGCTTCAAACCGAAAGCCATATTTTCGTAGGCCGTCATGTGCGGATACAACGCGTAGTTTTGAAAGACCATCGCAATGTCGCGGTCCTTCGGAGGAACGTTGTTGACGAGTTGGTTTCCGATCCAGACTTCGCCCGAGGTCACTTCTTCTAAGCCCGCGATCATGCGCAGGGTCGTACTTTTTCCGCAGCCGGAGGGACCGACCAAAACACAAAATTCGCGATCGGGCACGTCCAAGTTGACGCTGTTCACGATCACGTGATCGTTGATTTTTTTCGTGACGCTGCGAAGGACGACGTTTGCCATAGTTTTATTTTCTCGTTTGTTCGGACTTTTGGGTCAATGGTTCCGACCCTTTATTTCGAGCGTAATAATCTTGCAGCGACGAAACAGTGATATGCCCTTCCCGGATTCCGCGAATGCCGGCCAGTGCGGCGCGCGCGGCTGCGAGCGTCGTAACAATCGGCACGTTGTGCTGCAAAGCGGCTTGGCGAATCGTGAAACCTTCCGAATGCGAGCGTCGTCCTGACGGCGTGTTGATGACGAGTGCCACTTCGCGATTCTTGATGACATCCGCCACATTGGGCCGACCTTCAGTCAATTTCAAAACGGTACGAACTTCAAGTCCCTGCTGGCGGAGATAGTCCGCCGTGGAACCTGTTCCAAACAATCCAAAACCGAGCTTCGATAATTCTTTGGCAATCTGCGCGCCGGCTTGCTTATCCCGGTCGGTCAAACTAAAGAGCACACCGCCTGATTTCGGAAGCTGTGATCCTGCCGCCCATTGGGACTTGGCGAAGGCCCGCGAAAAATCTAAATCAATCCCCATCACTTCGCCTGTCGAGCGCATTTCCGGCCCGAGGACGGCATCAACACCAGGAAAGCGAGACCAGGGCAGTACCGCTTCCTTCACAGACACCCAAAGCATTTTAGGCCCATCCTTCAAGAGGGTCGCGGGCAGAATATCTTTTAGCTTTCGGCCCACCATCACTTTAGCGGCAAGCTTCGCCAAAGGAACACCCGTCGCCTTAGACACGAAGGGGACAGTGCGGCTAGCGCGTGGGTTAGCTTCCAAAATATAGATGATTCCTTCTCGAATCGCAAATTGGATGTTCATCAACCCTCGGACTCCCAGTCCTTTGGCGAGCTGCTCGGTATATTGTTTCAGCGTGCCTAAGTCTTTGGCTGAGAGCGTTCGCGGTGGCAGCACGCAAGCCGAATCGCCGGAATGAATACCGGCTTCTTCGATGTGCTCCATGATGCCGCCGATGTAAGTGTCTTCCCCATCACACAGCGCGTCGACATCCAACTCCGTCGCGTTGTCCAAAAACTTATCGATCAAAATCGGATGTTCTGGTGAAACGCGCGTCGCACGGGCAATATAATCGGCGAGCATGGATTCGTCATGCACAACTTCCATGGCGCGTCCCCCCAGCACGTAGCTCGGGCGAACCATCACTGGATAGGTGATCCGCTCGGCAGTCGCGCGAGCTTCTTGAAACGATCTCGCCGTACCATTCGGAGCTTGAGGGATGCCCAGTTTGGTTAAGAGAGCGCCGAAGCGTTTGCGGTCTTCAGCCAAATCGATCGAGTCTGGCGACGTTCCCAAAATCTTGACGCCGGCCTTTTCCAGAGGAATCGCCAGATTTAACGGGGTTTGTCCGCCGAATTGCACGATTACGCCTTCGGGCTTTTCTTTCTCCACAATATTCAAAACGTCTTCAAGAGTGAGCGGCTCAAAATAGAGCTTGTCGGAAATGTCGTAATCCGTCGACACGGTTTCAGGATTGCAATTCACCATGATTGTCTCAAAATCGTCCTCGCGTAAGGCCATCACCGCATGCACGCAGCAATAATCAAATTCGATGCCTTGGCCAATGCGATTGGGTCCGCCGCCCAAAATCATGACTTTCCGGCGATTCGAGATAACCACTTCGTCTTCTTCCTCATACGTCGAATAGAAATAGGGTGTGTAGGCTTGAAACTCGGCGGCACAGGTATCGACCGATTTATATGTGGGAATGATCTTTTCGGTTTGCCTCCACGCACGCACGTCGAGTTCTTTGACGCCACGCATGAAAGCGATTTGGTAGTCCGAGAATCCGTGACGTTTGGCTTCTAACAGGAGCTCGGCGTTCAAGGGGTTAGCCGATGCCGCGATGATCTTCTTTTCGCAATCGAGAATCTCTTGGATCTGGTGGATAAACCATGGGTCGATCTTCGACCATTCGATCACCTCTTCGGCGCGCACGCCGGCTTTGAGCGCTGCTCGCACATAAAAAATTCGATCG
>JAYWEN010000201.1:0-8088 GCA_043779245.1 Elusimicrobiota bacterium
CTGATGAAATTCCGGACGTGGTTTCCGTCGCTGGTGAAGGAAAAGCCATTCTGGCCCCTGATGTCGACGACGACGAAGAGAAGAAAGCCAAAAAGAAGAAGAAAAAAGCCGACTAATGATTCTGCTCGGGGTGACGGGAAGCATCGCCGCCTACAAAGCCTTAGAAGTTTTGCGGCTCTTAACGAAGGCCGGCCGAGAAGTCCACGTCGTTATGACTCCGGCTGCCATGCATTTCGTGGGGCCGCTTTCGTTTCAGGGCCTTTCCGGGCATCCAGTCATTTCCGACATACTAGACCCCCAGGCCTACCAAATGACCCACCTCGCGCTCTCTGAAAAGGCCGAGGCAATGGTGGTGGTTCCGGCTACCGCTGATTCGCTCTCTCAGCTTGCACGCGGCGGCGCCCAAGACCTTGTTTCAGCATCCGTCCTATCTATGCCGCGCGACTCCAAGGGAAAGCTGAAGGCACCCGTCTATATCGCACCGGCCATGCATGAAGCCATGTGGCGTCACCCCGCCACCCAATCGAACGTAAAGATTCTCACAAGCTATGGATATCAGTTCATCGGTCCAGAAAAAGGCGACCTCGGACGAGCTGGAGACCGTGGCGAGGGTCGGATGGCGGACCCGAAAGAGATCGCGACGTTGATCTTGAAAAATCTGTAATGCCTGCTCGCTGAAATGCGCGTTAGTAAGAACTTTAACAATCTCCGAAACAAGAAAGTCATGATTACGGCCGGTCCCACGCGCGAGCATTGGGATCCGGTTCGTTTTTTGTCCAACGCCTCGAGTGGGCAAATGGGCATCGCCCTTGCACTCGAAGCCGCGCGCCTAGGGTCAGAGGTTATTCTCATTTTGGGACCTGTTCCGGGGTTTGCCCCGCGTCAACGCATAAACCTGCGCGTTGTGCGTGTCGTGAGCGCCGAGGACATGGAAAAGAAAGTTCAAGAGCATTTGCCCGGTACGCGCGTCTTTGTGGGAGCTGCCGCGGTCGCCGATTACCGTCCTGCGGTACTGTCTCGTCAGAAAATAAAGGACAAGCCGCCTGTGATGATGCTTAAGATGAGGCGTAATCCCGATATCATTGCGAAAGTGGCGAGGCGCGGCGTGCATCGCCCATCGGTGGTTATCGGGTTTGCGCTCGAGACTGAGGACGTGATGGAGAATGCTTCGCTCAAGCTGCGCGCCAAGGGCTTGGATTGGATCGTCGCTAATCGTGAAACGAATTTAGGCGCGCCGGAAGGTTCGGCAACATTGATCTCACGCTGGAAAGAACGAATCGCGATAGGACATATGACAAAAGAGCGTCTCGCAAAGAGTATTTGGAAAGCGCTCTTGGACCGACCGGCGCTCTAAGGAATTTATGGATGACATTGCCTCTGTGGTGAAAGCAGCGAAACAATGGATCGGGCAGGAAAAGGTCTGGGATGATCAAATCTATGCCACGTCGGGGTCTCCGAAACCCTCCGCTCCGCTATCCCGCCCTCCCGATAACCCACCCCTTCGCGCGCTCGCTGCCTCTCCTGAGAAAACCGCGGCCTTGAACACGCTCTATGAAAAATATAAAAATTGTACCCGCTGCGTGCTGGGCGAAAGCCGGATCAAGATTGTGTTTGGTGTGGGAAACGCGAATACCGAAGTGCTCTTTATCGGGGAAGGTCCGGGATATGAAGAAGACCGCCGAGGGGAACCGTTTGTCGGGAAATCAGGCCAGCTCTTGGACAAAATGATGGCAGCGATTGGTCTCTCGCGCCAGACGAACGCTTACATTGCCAACATCGTCAAGTGCCATCCGATGACCAATCCCCTAACTCCTGATGCGCGAGGAAATGACCGACCGCCGACTCCTGATGAAGTGCAAACCTGCTCGCCTATTCTCTTGCAGCAAATCGCCATCATGCAGCCGCGGGTGATCATGACGCTTGGGTCACCGTCCACCAAAATGGTGTTGCATACCAAAGACGCGATTACCGGTTTGCGTGGGAAAATGGTTTCTTTTGATGTGGATTATTTTTATCCGGAAGAGACAACCGTGGCAGAATTAAAAATTGATCCTAAAACACGTGAAGCCCTTCGCAAAACCCGCGTCATCCCAACCTATCATCCTGCTGCACTTTTGCGCAACCCCAACCTCAAACCTGATACCTGGCAAGACTTAAAGCTCCTCCGCGACACACTTTCTAAATCCTAACGGAGTACTTTTTTTGCCCAGGCCAAACGGAGTCGTTGTTGCAGTGACGATTTGTGAACGCGAATCCTCCTTGTGGCTGGGCAAGGGCCTTTGATATTGTGATCCAATGACAGAACCTTCCTATGTTGAAGTCGCATTTCCTATTCCTTTAAATAAAACTTTCCACTATCTAGCGACGGGCGGCCAGGTCGGCTCGCGAGTGTTGGCGCCTTTCGGGCCTAAGAAGAATCTGGTCGGTTATGTGGTGGGGCGAATGCATGAGAAGCCGCATTTTCCTACCAAACCTATTCTGAAATGGCTCGATGAGGAGCCTTTTCTGGACGACTCGCTAATTGAACTCGCGCGTTGGGTGTCGGAGCGTTATTTATGTTCGCTCGGGGAAGCGTTAGCGAGCATTGTCCCTCCGACGCTTGCGGCCCCTAAACGGGTCTCAGGAGCAACGCTTGAGCTGCCCTCCAGTGAAAAACAGGCCGATCATATTCTCACCAAAGAACAGCAGTTGGTGGTTGATCCAATCCTGGCGGCAGTCAACGCCAAAAAATTCCAACCTTTTCTCCTGCGTGGGATTACAAACTCCGGGAAAACAGAAGTGTATTTACGCGCGATGGACGCGGTCCTCGCTCAGGCACGCCAAGCGCTTTTCCTTCTTCCTGAAATTGCGCTCACGCCTCCGTTCGTTGATCAGCTGCGTCTTCGCTATGGCGCCGACAAAGTAGGGCTGTGGCACAGTCATCTTTCGGGCGGCGAGCGCTTTCGAACTTGGACAGCTGTTAAGAAAGGCGAAATAAAAGTGCTGCTCGGCGCTCGCTCAGCGGTCTTTGCGCCCTTTCCGCAGCTGGGTGCCATCATCGTGGATGAAGAACATGAAGCCACCTACAAACAGGAAGACAAACCTCGCTATCACACGCGGGACGTGGCGCTCAAGCGCGGTGAACTGTCCTCTGCGGTCGTCATCATGGGCAGCGCGACGCCCAGCCTAGAATCTTATTGGAATGCCAAACAGGGAATCTACACGTTGCTTGAAATTACTTCGCGCGTAGAACAGCGTTCCCTGCCGGCTGTCGAACTGATCGACCTCAGGCCGCGCACACTCGAGGATCTCCCGATCGAAAAGCCATCACCCGCAGATCCAGCGCCCGCGGGCAAGCGCTCTTCCCGGCGTCCCGATTTCTTTTCTGTATTCTCCGAACCGCTAAAGCTTGCTGTCGAACAAAGGCTTGCCCGTCGGGAACAGTCGATGTTGTTTGTCAATCGTCGCGGCTATACTCCGTTTTTGCGCTGCAGTAAATGCGGGTGGGTCTCGCGCTGCAATCGCTGCAGCACAACGATGTCTCTGCATATCGGTGCCGATCAGAAGCGCTTCATGCAATGCCATGCCTGCTCACAGCGTGAACCTTTTCCTGTTCAGTGCCCGGCGTGCAAAAGCATGAGGCTTCATCAGTTCGGTGTTGGCACGCAGAAGGTCGAGGAAGAATTGAAGCGCTTATTTCCATTCGCCAAAGTGGCGCGACTCGATCGCGATGTGGCCTCTTCCCAGCAAGAGCATGAAAAGATTTACCGCGCCTTTGTCAGCGGTGAGGTCGACATTCTCATCGGCACGCAAATGATTGCGAAGGGGTTTGATTTTCCGAATGTGACTTTGGTGGGTGTTGTCGATGCGGACGTGTCTCTTCATCTGCCAGATTTTCGATCGGCGGAGAGAACATTCGATCTTCTGACCCAAGTGGCCGGTCGTACGGGTCGAGGCGACGCCAAAGGAAAAGTCCTGGTGCAAACGCATCATCCGGAACACTATGCGCTGCAGGCGGCCCAGCAGCATGATTATGTGCGTTTCTATGAAAAAGAAATCCCTGACCGGGAACGTCTACGCTATCCGCCCTTTTGCCGGTTGGTCGCGATTCTCTTGCGCTCACCCCTCGAACCCGATGTCCAAAAATCAGCCGATGATCTTATTGGCAAGTTAGAAAAGCTCGAGGGAAAAGCGGATATCTTGGGCCCGGCGCCAGCGCCTTACAGCCGGCTGCGCAATCAATTTCGCTATCAAATTCTTTTAAAAGGAACAGACCATACCCTCGCGCCTTATCTCAAACTCTTGAGAACCTACCGAGCGCCAAAAGGGTATGCCAGCGTGGATGTGGACCCGTCGGACCTGCTTTAGGGTTGAAATCAGCTTAAATATAGGCTAAATCTAACAAGTGATCAGGGGTCGATTGAACATGCGTAGATTGTGCGTTTTAGTTTGTCTTGGTGCGATGATTGTGAGTTCGCTTCCCAAAACGGATTTTGCTGTCGAAATAGTTCCTGCTACATCCCAAGATATTTTGAGAGCACTGGGGCCAGATTCCTCAGGACTTGCGCTCGCGCAGGACTCCTTGCCCGATCTCTTTACGCTCACAGCGAGCCGCGTCGAGGAAAGTCCAAAACAATTCATCGTGGTCGAACCCTATCTCACCGGACGCTGGAAAGGCGGGAAGGCCGTGATTGAGTATGCGCGTGATCTTTCCTATACGCTCGTCAGCGTTTACGATAAGGGTGGCCAGCGCCAACGAATTTACTCCGTGCGCACCAAGTTTACTGAGCATGTGGCTCGTCACCGAGCCGGACGTCCCGCCCCAGTCGAGGAAACAGTCGAATCGGAATCTCCGGCGCGATCTCAGACTCCAGCCGAATCCCAAGTCGCCGAGCGGCCTGCGGCTCGGAGCTCATCGAATGCGTCGAGACCTCTTTCTGAAGGTGCTTCTTCACAAGGCGCTCAGGCGAGCGTCAGTTACGAATGGGATGAAACGCAAGGGGCCTACGTTCCTGTAAAGACCAATGTGTCCGCCTCCGTGCCAGTGCTTGAAGAAGCTCGTGCGACGCCACCCCCGCAAAATTCGCGACTGGTTTCGGAACGACAGGAAACGGCGCCCGCGACCACAACCGTCACGCGTCATCGTCGGAACCGACGGTCTGAAGAAATAACGGTGGCGAGCGCTAATATAAAAGAACCGGATGCCCGCACGTTGAATTCCGTGGCAGCTCAGGTGCAAATTCCAGAGGCCCCCACTCGCGCCGTCCCCGAGGTGTGGACGCCCACGAAACCGAAAGCCCGATCCGAAGAAGCTCGGCCAGAAACAAAAAGAAAAGTGAAAGTGGCCAACACGACTTGGGTTGAACGCCGACACGAACCGAAAGCAACTCCTGTCGCTCCTGTCCCTGTTTCGGCGGCACCCTCCCCGATAGCTGTTCCCACTAAGGCAGCACCGGCTGCCACCGATGATCAATGGGTCCCTCAAGTCGTGGAAGAGACGCCCGCTCATCTCAAGTCGCAAGCGTCGCAAAATAAAACGGTAGAACCCGTACCTGTCACCGAAGCGTCTCGGTCTCGAACAGCCCAAGACTCTGAACCGCCAAAATTACGAAGACGTCACCATTCGTCTTCGGATGCGAGTTCGGAATCTGCGCGCATGGTCGCTTTGGAGTCACCCGTTAAAATGTCGGCCCCTTCGGCTGTCGCCATGGAGGCAGCGCATTCTCCAGCACCCTCTCCGGCTGCCATCCCAAAAGAGCGAGCCCAAGTCGCACAGCGAGTCCCTCCGAAAGTTTCGGCACCGGTGGCATCGCGAGCTCAAGAACCGCCGGCTGTACGTGATGTTCCTGACGCACAATCGGAGGCTCAACCCCCCGTTTATGTCTCGGCGCCAGAGCCTGCCCAATTGCCGCCAATCCACGTGCCTGCCGCTCAGCAAGAAGCGGTTCCTTCGACTGAAGATTTGTTGGCAGGTTCAGACCATCCAGTTAAAGATGAAAAGTTGGCGAGCGATGCCTGGCAGCCGAAGGCCACTCCCCAACCCGCTCCTGAACCCGAACTGCCTCGGCAAACAGTTAAAGTCGCCAATATTCCCAAGACTCCCGTTGATAATTCTGTCGATAAATTATTGAAAATGGCGGAGCAGGGCGTGGGCGGCGCTCCGCATGATAGCGATGCTTGGACGCCGAAGAAAGCCGACTCGAGCGTAGAGTCGGAGGTGGATCTCAACAAGGAGCTCATTCGTATTCGTCAGCGGGAGAAGCAACAAGCTATTGTGCGGACGATTAAAGTGAAGCAGGATGTGAACAATCCTGAAGAGGGTGTTCTGCCCGTCAGCTCATTTGAGAAATTCTCAGGACCGATGTATGGTCGCCATCGGGAATATGAACGGCGGTTCTATGCCGGGAAACGCATCAACCAGAAAGCGCCCGCGCATGATTTCTACGTTGAAGAAGTGGATCGCAAGAAGGAAATTCACAACGTCTATTACTATCAACATGCTAAAGGCAAAGCGCCTAGGCTTGTGGCAGTTGAGCGGCATGACAAGGTATCCTTCCTCGGAAATTATGACATCGGCAAAGAAGACGCCGGTGCGATCAGCACCTATTAATTGAGCGCCTTACTGTTTTTCATCACCTTCGCCTTTTATCTGGCAGGGGTAAGCGGAACCGTTCCTTCCTACCGCGACTCGGGCGATCTCATCGCTTCCATTCATACCCTGGGCATCGCGCACCCTCCGGGGTATGCGCTCTATATTCTCCTGGGAAAACTTTTTGTCACTCTGGTGCCATTCGGCAACATTGCTTATCGAGTCAACGTCATGAGCGCTGTATTCGCGGCCGCCGCCTCTGCAGTTCTTTTTCAAGCTCTAGGTTTCTGCTTTCGAACAGTTCAAACGAATCAACGTGGAGCTTCTTTCGAACAGTTCGAAAGAAGCAATCCAATGAAGAAATTAGCGGCGCTGGCTGTGGCCGGTATGTTTGCGACTAGCTCTGCTGTCGTCGCGCTATCGCAGGTGGCTGAGATGTACACACTGGCGGCGTTTTTAGCCGCGGCGATTCTGTGGTGTCTTCTTTCCGGTGTGAAAAATGGGGAAGCCTGTGCGGCGTTCTTGTTAGGGCTGGGTCTTTCAGTGCATCTCACGCTGCTGTTTTTGATACCGCTTTTTTTGATTTCACCGCATCGAACCGTTACTCGTAAAACCGGTCTCTATCTTCTCTTAGGTCTTTGTGTATTCCTATATTTACCCATTCGAGCGGCTCAGCATCCGTTGCTAAATTGGGGAGATCCTTCGAACTGGCGAAATTTTTGGCGCGTCGTCACGCGCGCCGATTATGGGGGGCTCAAGCTTCATCCCGAACAAAGTGTCTTTGCGTGGACTCCTCAATCCCTAGTCGAACAGCTGCGTTATTTCGTCCTCTTGTTAAAAGGTGAATGGGGATGGGTCGGTGTTCTCTTGGGTTTGGTGGGCGTGACGGTGTCCCTTCAGAAAAGAGAGTTGCGGCGATGGTCTGTATTGCTGTTCGCCTCTTGGATGTTATCGGGCCCGTTTTTTTTCGTGCTTTCGAACTTGCCTTTGCACGAAGCGACAACCGGTCCAATTCTCCAGCCCTATCTCGTACTTGTGAGCGTCCTTTGGGCACCGTTTGTTTTATTGGGATTGAACGCTCTGAGCCATGTCTCAATCCGTGCGCCGGTCGCTTTAGTTTTCGCGTTGATTCTTCTCGTGGGAACGCGTCCATGGCACTGGACGAGTCAGCGCCATGATTTCTATGCATACGACTACGCACGCAATTTGCTGCGATCACTTCCTCCGCGAGCGGTGCTCTATGATCCAGATGACACGACCCACTTCTCAATACAGGTTCTACAGTCGCTCGAACAGCGTCGCAGCGATGTCGTGCTGCTCAATTTCTTTCGCACGCGTTGGGGATATGAGCAAATTAAAAGGCGCTGGCCCGACTTGCTCCCGCCTGTTCCTATTTCAAATGGGCAAGACCTTCAGCGTGCCCTTTGGACTTACTCGATCCATCAACGGCCTTTTTACTCCGATCTTCCCCAAAAATTTGGGTCGGTGCCTTTCCGTGCAGAGGGGCTCGCGTACGCGGC
>JAYWEN010000202.1:0-6697 GCA_043779245.1 Elusimicrobiota bacterium
CATCCAACTCCGAAGAAAAACAGGCCGGAGTCGCTGAGGTCCATAGGATTCGAGAGTTTTCCATGCCTGAACAAGAACAGGACCAGGACTCAGCCGGTAGGCGAAACCACTTTGTTTTTGGCCTACCTCCGGCTTTAGCTCGACCAACATTTCATGAATAAGCCTCACCCATAACTCCTCAACGATGGCAGGGGACATTTGTTTCAGAAAAGTTAATGCCCCGGCCATAGAGAGGATCGCAGTCGAGTCAAACTTCTCACTCTGTAATGAAGAGAGAAGGATCTCTTGTAGGGCCTCGGCATTGTTGTGGCCCCACAAATCGCTTGAAAAAGAAACTTCGAGCTGGTCGGCGTATAAAAGGGCGTCGCTGAGCGCTGTCACGGCAACGGTGGAAAGTGCGTGGGGATTTTCATGGGCGATCCGAACCAGCAATGCGCTTATGTCTTGGAATTGAGAATGCGAAATCGGGTCATTCATGAGATGCTCTGAATTTAAAGAAGCAATATTGATCAATTGGGCACGCTGGATATTCGATAAGACTTTGACAAAACGAATCATAGAGGGACGATCGCCCCATTTTAGGGAGAGAAGTTTTCGGATTAAAACCTCAAAAGCAGGTTTAGGCATCCGTGACAATAAATTATCGCACTGCTGCTTGTCGCTCAATGCTTCGAGAACAGAATATCCTTTCTGAGTATCTGGTTTTTGAAGAGCCGCCACCATCTCCAGAAGGGTTTTCTCCGGATTCTTTTTAGCTCGCGTCCACCATACATCCGAATTGCTCCATGAGGGTTCGGGATCTGATTTAACGGGTGGTTTGATGGGCGTATGACTTTTCAAAAACAACGCCGCCAGCAGGTTTACGGGATCAGCGGACGAGCGCCACAATGTGGAGTTCAGTATGACGAATGGTTTATTCTGCTTCTGAAATAAATCAAGGAGACTTGGCGATGCTGGGCCCTGCTTATAAGTGGAGTCGTAAGGATCGAAAAGCGAGGGATGAGTCCCATGAAAATGCAACTCATAGTTCTGAGACGCAGCGAATCGAGGCACACGCGCGGTCTTGTATAGCCATTGACCTAAAGCCTGTATTTCCTTTGAAACCACAGCGACTGTGCCAAGAGTTGCCGCTTCCTTTAGAGTTTTGGCGGTCAAGCCAGTGCTAAATGACTTGGAGGTTGCGAAAACACCCCGTGTGGCCATCGTTTGAATGAGAAAGCGTTCTAAGCTAAGCGGACAAAAACCGTTAACTCTAGGAAGTGAAACCGCCACATTATATGGGATCAAATTGAGAACCAAAGAAGCAGTTAAAAAAAGGGCTAGGGGGCGCGAAATCCAGGTCTGCATAGTAGGCCTGAAGTTTAGCGCGGATTGCATTCTACAGATATAGTCCCGAAGGGAAATAATTTCGGCTATCTGGCCCATGCCTCGACTGGGTCTATTCTGGGGTTAAGCGTGGCGAAACAAACTCCGTGCCATCCATCCCAAGCGTGCAGAGCCTTTAAGATCGGCAGACAATAATTGTCGATCAATCAACCAGACTGACAACGAAGAGATGATTGCAGCCAAAACATAGATCGGATTCGAGTTGAGAACAACAGCTTTCGAAAAGAGTCCCGCACGTTCCGTAGATTGAAATTCGTGCCGTTCCAAATAGCGGAAGGCCTGTGACGTTAAATCGAATCCCTCTGCGAAAATCGATGCCCCATCCGCCTCGTGATACCCCAGGAGAAGACCGCGATTCAGAGCTTTCCAAGCCATCGCCGCCTTCATTCTCCACTGCCCAGGGCCATAGGCATTCAGCACAGCAAAGCGGGGCAAGACCAAGAGATAGCCGACGGCTGAAAGTGGCACGGTCAGCAACAAAAACCCATGCACACTTGGAAAAAGTCTTCGAACACTCTGAAATAACTCGAAAAAGGAGGGAATGTAAAAGGCATGACCTTTATCCATGGACGCAGGCGTCAGGCGAGAGAGCAGATCCATGGTGCCCACCTGTCGTGCAGAAAATCCGTTCTCGTTGTCATACCAGGCCGCGACACGCATGGTCACAGATACCCCCCCCGCCGTCTTATTGAGCTTAACAGTCGTCTCCTGGCTGTCATACAGAGCCGCGGCTCGCGATCCAACGATCTGATTAGACCCAGTCGCCTCATCCGCTTGGCGATGCTCTACGATACCGCGCAATTCCGGGCTCCAGGCAAATTCATCATAAATTTCATGCTGGCGCTTTCTGAAAAGTTCCTCGAGTTGCTTCTTTGTTTCTTTTTCAAGAATCTTGTTTATTTCCTCTGGGGACAAGCCACTCAACTCCCAGGTGAACGTGGCCAACAAATGAGACCCTGTCTCAGTCGGCACTCGATCCGATGTCGCGTCAATTACCTCGGCGATGGCTGAGATCATTGGGACGCCCAGGGGCTTCAAGGCTTTACTCAACCCCGTTTCGGTTGGAAGAATGCCTCGTGCCGCGCGCATCCGCGAGTGTTCTTTTCTTGAAGTAGATTTGATGGAATCGTGCAAAAGCTGTGTATTGGTTAAGGCATGAATCGTCACGCCAAAAGCGCTGATAATTTTAATCGTCAGCGATGGATTGTTGATGCCGATGGAGTTCAACAGACGAGCAACATTTTCAGCTGCCAACAAATGAGCGTTCGCCTTCAGAAGGAAAGCACCACACGTGGTAGTGCATGACGCACCTGAAAGTACAAGCGGGTTTTTGTTCGCATACTGCTTGGAGACGTAGTCCGATAACACGTTATTGTTAAGTCCACTAATGATGACTGGGTGCTGAGTCTGCACACCAGAAGACAGTTTGAAGGGCGCAGACAGGAGCACCGTATCAGCGCCCGTTTCATTTCCTCGAGCCTGACTTAAATGCCCCAAGAGACTGTCCGGTAAGTTGGGGTCCGAAAAACCACCCGTTGCTTCAAACACCATTTCAACCCCGGCTTGAGCCCAATCAATTTGACTAGGGTTATCCGCACGCGACAAGACAGCAACCGATTTATCGTCGTTAAACTTAACGCTGCCTATTTTCTGGCCCTTCGGAGTCTGGTAGACTCTTTGCGAGACATTGACATCGACACCGTTGGATGTCCAGGTTCCCTGGGCCGTATCAATTAAAAGTGCTTGTTGTATTTCGTCCGGCCTAACCCCAGCAATGGCTACAAGACTTAAATTTAGAGATCTAAATAAATTCCGTACGAACAACCCCCCCGTGCGACCTAACCCAATGACACCCAAGTGACGTGGGTGATCCCTTAACTGAATATACGGTGGCAGATCCGGCTCACGAGGAGGTAGTGTGTGGCGTTCAAAAGCAATATCCTGCTGTTGCTGCCAGGATGAATGATGGAGGTCCGAGATCCTCTCTTCTCGTGTAAGATTCCTATTTTCTTCTTGGCCAATTTTTTGCAGAACATTCTCGAGGTGCTTTATGTCTTGGATTTGGTCATCGAACATAAGAGGGAATACCACTTTGACCTTTCGTTTTCGCCCCTCCCCCGTCACACTGACCTGAATCTGTTTTTGACTCAGTAATACCGTTTCATTCCCCCGAGCATAACTTGGCGCCACTTTATCGTATTCCATCACATTTAGGATTAATCCATCCAACTTCTGATCGTTGCGAAATAAGCGATCCACAATAAATGTCGTAAGGCGACTTTCTAGATCTTTTCGATCCTCGCCTGCTTCTGAAGTCGACAATCCCAATGCCGTCAGCATTTTAGATAAAGACGTATAAATCGATATGTCTGCGCGTGTCCCCACTTGCGTTGGGTCGTATTGAAGAGTAGGTTTTTCTAAATCCTGGGATCGGAGCCATTTCCCGAGAATGCCCTGCTGCATCTGTTGGAGCCGGCCCCCATCCCCCCAAATAACATTCCCCGCGCCTCCCACCTGCGAAGTCTTGTCAAGAATCGGGGTTTCATTGCGTTGAGGTGTCGACAGATGAAGCCCCACCGTGACCTCCCGACGAAGCGCCGGCACGCGTTCTAAAAGTGAATTCACAAACACGATCGGGAGGCGTACCCGCGAATTGGCTAATTGAACCACCCCGTTACGCGTTCGCTCGAAAACACCAGCGGCACTACCCCCCTCGTGGTAGAGCGCAGAGACAGGAGAGACGAGATTATCCTGCAGGGATACCCGATGGATCGAATGTTGAGCTTCGGATGAATGAGTGAGAAGAGAAGAAGCCCCCCTATCAGCCTCAGCGGAAGCATTGTCGGTGCTGACTACAGATCGGATCTGAAAGGCTGAAAGTTCCTCGGGGGACAGGTCTCCCCAACTTCGAATCACACGGATTGTATGCCCATAGATCTTGATGACACCGGCTTCATCGTCATAATCAAAAACATCTCTTGGCAGAAAATACCGGTGAACAGAACTATGCATCGTCAAAAACAGCTGCAGCGGAGTGGTCCCCACAATGAGCGACACATCAACATCTGGATTCCCGAGAAGTTGCGAGAGAATAACGGATTCGAAATTATTGGCTTTTGGATTCACCCGAAGGGCCACCTTTAAGGCCTTAGGCAAAACAGGCTTACGATAGCGGGGAAGGAGAGGGCTCATCGTATTTCTTCGGTGTGCCAACTCGTAATAGATGCTCAAACGATCCATAAACGCACGTCCTGAATTTTGAGTGAAGGAGTCTCGAACCTGAATATCTTGGTGAGAGGGGTGATGCTCACGGTAGAGACTCAAAAAGTTATACAGGACTTCCAAGTGACGTTGGATCTGTATCTCAGTCGAAACATTATGAAGCGGATAGGATTCATATTCATCCCCGGTATCGCGAATGGCCAGACGCGCCTCGCCATCCACATGGACGACGAAAAGCAATTTCCCCTCTGAGATTTCAAATTGATCAATGCGATAAGATTGATTTTTCCCTGGCACAGCCATAGGAATTAAGTATTCCCCCAAGACACCAGCAGCCGCTGTGTAGGCCCCCTCTTGAAGAAGCGAAGTTAGGCTGGCCGTCGTTTGGGAGCGAATCCCAAGAGTTGAGCGCAGCATCAGCATTCCAGGAGAAAGGATGGGTTCAGCGGCCATGGCTTGCTCTGCGAATAGGAAGAGAGGCTTACTTTGAAAGCTGGAACTTCGTGAAGCAAATGCCAGGGAAGGATTGGCTAGGAAAACTGCCGACAACGCTGTCGCAAGAATACGCTTAAACAAAAAAGGACTCCTGGAATAGCACCACTACACCAATGCAACAATAAATGGTCTTTATTTCTCTCGGCCTAGGATTGGATAGAACAGAGCTCATCGCTAGAGAGAAAATAACACATTACAGAAATAGCAACATATCAATTTGTTCATTGTGTTTTGTGGTCTATTTTAGTGGTTTTTGGAAATTTCACCATGAGCAGAAAGTCTAAGAATTCTGTACCAAATGACTCACGTGGTTTCTAGGACCGGATATTCTGGGGGTAGCTCTCCCTCCGATCAATCCATTCTCCAATAGACTACCCACGTTTCGGGCATGTCCGAAACGTGGGTCTGTGAAAACCCAAAATGAATAAAGTTTCGCCAAAATCCTCTAAGCATTGCAGGCCCACAGCGGTCTGCCTTGCAAAAACAAATACACCAGGAGGATGTGCCATGAATGAAACATTTGAAAATAAAAGTAAAGCCATTCAAGAGGAAATGTTGCCTACCTCGCAGCTAAATTCCAACCGATGGAATCGAAAAACGTTTGACAACGAGGGCGTGCTGGAGCTGGCGGAATCGATTAAGCTCCGGGGTATTCTTGAACCCATTATCGTGCGAAAAATGGGTGACTGCCAGTATGAAATCGCCTCAGGCGAACGGCGCTGGAAGGCCGCAAAGCTGTTGGACTTAAAAGAATTGCCCTGCCGCATCTTGGACCTGTCCGATGAGGATGTTCAGGATATGAACTTAATTGCCAATATTCAGCGGGAGGATATTCCGGCGCTTGATAAAGCAGGGATGGTTAGAGCTAGGATGCAATCGGGCAATTTAACTCAAACTCAGATAGCTGTTCAGCTTGGGAAATCGTCTGACTGGGTCAGCAACCTTCTCCAAGTTCTCGATATACCCACAGGGCTTCACCCGATGCTCACCGACTATAAATTGGGCGTTCGACCGATGCAGGCCATCGCGCAGCTTCCGAACGCCATGTACCAAAAGCAGATCGTAACGGAATTGCAGTCGGGTGCCATTAAACCTGAGCATGTTGAGCGCCGCGCGAATCAGTTAGAAAACTTGCATAAGTCATCGCTTGCGAAACGAGCGAAAAAGAAAAACAAATCCGAAGTACCAGCGCAGGAGTTAGCATCGCCGGCTGCCCCTCCGCCGATAACTGTCTCAACGGCTCCCCCCTCTCCGGCACTTTCGCTGGCTCAAGCACTAAAGACAGATGTACTTGATCGTGTGCTGCCCATGGGCAATCTGGGCGAGGTATTGCGGTCCTATGCACAGAAGGCAACGGGAAGATCCGCATTAAAATGGATCCTTGTTGCCATTGTGGTGTGCGCTCTCTACCACCCGGTGATGGGATTTATCCTCAAACCGTTTCAGGGATTCCACCCAACGGCAGTAAATGCGGTCGCGCCTACATTGCCTGCACCCCTTGCGCCTGTCCGCGAGACGTCTTCAGCGCTAAGCGCCCTGACCAAGATTCCCGCGCCTACGGGGCTCAAGGGAGAGCTTGTGAGCGGTCAGAAGA
>JAYWEN010000203.1:0-2239 GCA_043779245.1 Elusimicrobiota bacterium
TGTCATTCTTTACCGCGATCTTGAACACTTCGTCACGCAGAGAATGTTGCGTGATGCCGCCGCCTACGAAATCGACCAATCCAACCAAGCCGCCTAAAAAACCTCTATTCGATGCAGATGTCGTGCCCGCGGACAGTCTTGCGACCATTGGCTTTGGCGCGCTTCACGGCTTGATCTAAATACCATTCCACAAGCCCGCTCACCGCATCCGCCACATCCGACGAGCTATGACATTTTCCTTTCGCAATCCGCTCCTTCACCATAGACTTCACCACATAATTCGCTTTAGCAGCCATGAATGGCCTCCTTTTGAGTTACTTATTTTAGATGATCAATCTGATGCAGACCATGTGACAGGAGCGGCCAAATGAAGCGATAGAAAAAATACACCGCCGTGACCGGAACAAGGATCCGCAGAAGAAAACCGATGCGTAAAGGGTTGCGTTGCGGATGTCCGCAAAGAGGACAGGATTCTGCGCTGGCACTGATCGGTCGGCCGCAATCTTTGCAGGGGGTTAATGGCATGGCGGTTCAATTTTAACAAACCGGTGTGACAAATCTACTGTCGCCCAAAAGGTTGCCTTCTCTCGCTTCGAAAATGGGGACGTGACCCCTTTCTGCCAAGAATCCTTGTAGAAATACTGACCCAGCCGTTCGATCTGTGCTCTGCTCATCCCTTGCGTTCCAGTCGTTCGTCGCAACGTTTCTTCCTGTTCCCAGCGTTGCGCCACAATATCCCTCAGACTCGAGGGCGGCTTAAATGCCCACAGGGCATCGATCTGATCAAAAATCGGCCTATACGATGAGAGCGCTTGGGCGACTGATCGCTTTAAACCCGGCGCCGCTTTTTTGGGTTCGACCTTGGTCAGGGCGCCGACAAACCATCCCTCAAGGATCACAACCCCAACGTGACCGTGGACACGTAACGGTTTCTCGCTGCGATCATCGATGGCCTTTTCAAAATTCGGAAGCTCGAGGAGTGACCCCTCACGGCTGGCCCGTAACGCTTTAAGATCAGAAACCAGCCGCTCAACCTCATGGGTTCCTGCCGGCCCGCGGTTCGAGATGCCTCGAGGATCATAGCCCATCGCCCGGAAAGAAGCGGAACCCCTGACTGACTTCGGAAGGTAATAATCATCGAGCGAGCGAGAAAGCGCTTTGCCTTCAGCGGAGGAGAGCTGCTTGTTTAAGGAAGCGACAACAGCGCGGCTGAAATAGGTCTTCCCCTGGCCGATGGTTCCATTGATTCCAACGAGATATAAAGAATGTGGGCGATTGCGTTTTTGATTGATAATCCAAGCAGCAAATTGATTTGCAACAACGTCCGACTCTACCGAGTTAACAATGACGAGCCTCGTAGTACATGAGGTCCTTTTCAAGATCGTCGAACGTCCAATGTCCTGGCGAAAAGTAATTCCAAAACATTCCGTAGCGATCGATCACATACGCCCCAGGAGCCATTTCTTGCGGCGCCTTCTTAACAACAAGCACTTTCGCATTCAACCAGTCCCATTGTTTCTGATCAGCGAGAATCGCTTGCTTCCATTGAGCGATCGTTTCAGGAGCGGTTTTAGGGTCATACAAAAGGATCACGTGATTTTTCTGGCGGAAATTCCAAAGCTCGAACGAGGTTCCCTCGATGTCAATGAGAGGCCAATTCGGAATCCGTTTGCCTTTTTCCAGCATCGCTAGTTCGACAACCGTTGGAAAATGATTCCGGAGCCCAAAACAACTTTTGATGAATCGCGAATAAGAATTGTGGTAAATCCGATTTTCGCTGTCTCACCGTTAATGACCAGGGTCGTATCCTGGCGAGATACAGTCGTCTTAGCGGCTAACGTCTCTTCTAGGGTTTTCACGAACCAAGGATACTCATTCAACACATCCGTTTTAGGGCGGCCCACGTAGTGCCCCTCTGGCAGATGCAAAATGGAAGCGGCCGCCGGATTGAAAATGGTCATTTTCCCGTCAAGGCCGACGGCGATCAATCCTCCCGTGAGGTTCACGAGCAGACTTTCGAGCAAGTTCTTGGTATGGGACACCTCATCGATCAAAAGCAGGTTCTGATAGGCAATAGCGGCCTGTCGGCCGAGGAGCGTCATAAACTCTTGGTCGACCGCGCCGAATTGACCATTCTTTCGATTCAGCACCTCTAACACTCCGTAGGTTCGCTTTTGAGAAAAAACCGGAACGCATAAAATTGACCGCGTGGTAAATCCCGTGATCAAATCCGTCTTGG
>JAYWEN010000204.1:0-1770 GCA_043779245.1 Elusimicrobiota bacterium
AGGAAATTTACAAGGGTCGGGCATGTTCGATAATCCACATACACTTCGTGAAAGGGATCGCCCAGGAGGTAGGGTCGATTCAAATAATAAAGATGCAACTCCGAGGGCAAAAAGACAAGTTCCCCAGGCCCTAAATGCTCATTCATGTAGCGGACCATCGCATGCTGTGGAATGATATGAGTCAGATACTCGTCAGGCGAGGCCCGATGAAAAACGACCGCTAATTTATTCCAGAACGTTTCCGGATATATCTGGTAAGACACTTGAAGCGATTTGAGGACAGGAAACAAGAGTACGCTCGCCAGGATGATTCGGAACGATCTCTCGAGCTTGTCGAAGAGGCATAAGGCTTTATCCGCCAACAAGAGTCCAAGAATCGCAAAAACCGGAATAAGGTATTTGATCTCTTGTATCTGCAGAAACCATGCGCAGGTGTGTAGCAGGCAATAGGAAAGTAAGATCCATGTTGTCTTTGTGAATCTCTCCATGAAAAGCAAACCCACCAGTGCCAAATACACGGGCGTAAAGTGATAGCCTCCAAAAGCTCCCCCTACAAAAGTAATCCTAAACGGTAGATGAAGAAAGCTCTGCCAGGACGTCCCAAATCCGAAAGATCCGTAATAGAGTGGGCAGGAGGGATCCCCAATTTCTTTCCAAAGTCTAGTGAGAGACGCGTCGCCATAAAATCCATTAAGACCCCAGCCGCAAAAAGGGAATAGAGGATTGCCAGTATAAATCCAATTCTTCACATACCATGGGCTTGCGCCAAGAAGGACGATAGCTCCGTATTGAATCAATAAATGAAAATGTTTTTCTCGAGGTGATTGTAGAAACAGGCTTATGCCAATGAAAAATACTATCAATGCGCACAAGATGAGGCCCTGGTACCTGAAATTGAGAGCAAACCCTGTTGAAAGTGCAGCGACATATAAGCTAAATCTATCGCCTGATACGTTCCATCGCACGGCAGAAAAGATGGCCAGGAGAGCGAAAATTAGATATTTCATATCGACTGATCCGGAAAACAAATGGAGCGCGTAGTACGGGACTGAGAAGAGAAATAAGTACGCCAGGATCCCGGCCCATGCGTGAAACCATTTCTGAGCGATCACGACAAACGTCGCGAACAATAAACATCCGAACAAAAGGTTTGTCAAACCGACAAAAACGCTTGATCCACCCAAGGTCATTCCTTCAAGGAAAAGCATTTCTTCGCTGAATGGAAGATTTGTGAGCGCAAAGTCTGGCAGGTGTACGATGCGATGCAATACAGCAAAACGATGAGGGGTTGCCAGATGATAGACCAGATCGTCAGACCCTGTTGGTGGCGTAAAATTCCCAATGATCGCCAATAAAAGAAAGCTCCAGGCCAAGATCCCTATCAGCACATAGGTTAACGGCAGTTCTTGTATCCGTGTCTCCATGCCGTGCAAAAAGGAGTTCCATCGAATACGAGTCTTTGTATCAAACCCATCACGTTTAATTCTGAATAGGGCTAGCGCCGCTAAACCGAACACGGGAGGCCAAAAAAAGATCGGGTACAATTTTCCTAATAAGCCTCCGGTGAGCACGAGCAAAGAAGAAAGCATCATTCCAAAAGCCAGACTAAGAACTGTCTTTTCAAGCTTCTGAAAGAGATTCTGAAACATCACGCGAACAAAGAGTTCACCTAACCCATACCATGCCAAGGCGCTCACCGCGAAGACGAGAACATCAAATGGATGCAAACTGCACACCACAATTAAGAGAGTCCCCGTAATGCCAATTATC
>JAYWEN010000205.1:0-2454 GCA_043779245.1 Elusimicrobiota bacterium
TCAAAGCGCTAATCGTGTCATGCATGCCGCGTTTGTAAAGATCGTCAAACCCACCTTCGGTGATCTGCGGCGATAGAACAACATACGAGACCCCATGGCGGCGAAGCTCTTCGGTCATCGCCGCCGTATGAAATCCACCGACGACCAGGACTTGCGTGCCCGATTGATGCAAGGCTCGCGCGCGTTCTAAAAAAATCCGGCTCCGGTCATTGGCGATTTGATAGAAATGTTCGGCAGAGGCCACCGCATCGGCCAATCGTGACGGGCTCGTGGCATGATAAGGGGCCTTCAAATACTCCGCGTACTCGGTCGGTTTTAATCGAAGCTGGATTAGGCGCTTGAGTGTTATGAAGGCTTGAGAAGCGTCAGTATCGGCCACGCGACCGAAAAGTCGGGCGGTTTCCAACTCGCGTAACGCGTCTCCGCGAGCGTGATCCACCGCTTCGTAGGCCTCCACATTCTTTTTGTAAAGGTCGGCATCCTCGAGTCCGAATAAACGCATGTGCTGGTCCGGTGCCATGGCCACCGCCATCTCGACTCCACCCATCTTGCCGGCGCGAACCGATTCGAGGATTGAGGGTAGCTCAGTCAACGCTGGCTGGATGGCGTCACTGTCGGCCCACGACCCTTCGACATAAATTTCTTTCGTGTTCCAATGCCGCATGCCGTACAAAATCATCGAGGCGATGTTTTGCTGAGCTTCGGGATGGCGATGAATGTCTTGGATGATGACGTATTGAGGTTTTTTGCCGGAAGAGTCTACGATCGTGGCGACTGAATCGGGAATCCCCAACCGCTTTTGCACCTGCAAAAAGTCCTCGGCTTGAACGGCCTGGCCGGCGAAGAGAAAGGGGATGGCTATCGTCAATAATCGTGCTTTCATGGACCCCATAACTATAGTCACTTTAGCGGGTCTTTCAAGGGACAAGTCGACGTTGGAAAGATAACAACTTAAGGCCCAAAATTATCACGTGTTGAGATATTTTTGAGGCTTGGGATCTGTTAAAATAACGAATAATTTCTTGCCTGTAAGGAGCCATTATGTCAGGTCATTCACGTTGGGCTGGAATCAAACACAAGAAGGGTTTAGCGGACGCCAAGCGCGGTAAATTGTGGACAAAGATCGTCAGAGAAGTCGCGATCGCGGCCAAAATAAGCGGCGGCAATCCGGACTCTAATCCGCGCCTACGCAAAGCCATGGATGATGCGCGGGAAGCCAATATGCCCGCCGACAACATCAAAAAAGCCATCCAACGCGGTACCGGAGAGCTTCCAGGCGTGATGTACGAAGAAATCGTCTACGAAGGCTATGGTCCGAGCGGCGTGGCCCTCATGATCGAACTCACCACCGATAGCAAAAACCGTACCGCAGGCGAAATCCGGCGAATCCTTTCCACGCACGGCGGCAATTTAGGTGAAACCGGCTCCGTTGGCTGGGTATTCTCTTCAAAAGGAATTTTCACGATTGAAAAATCCAAGACGACTGAAGACCAGTTGATGACGGTCGCGTTGGACGCCGGAGCCGAAGACATTAACTCTGAAGACGAAGAGATTTTTGACGTGACCACCGCACCGGCGGATTTCGATAAGGTCAAAAAGGCCTTAGAGGCAGCAAAGATTCCGACCGTTTCGGCAGAAGTCACGCTCCTTCCCAAGACGTATGTGAAGCTCACTGGGAATGCCGCGAGCTCCATGCTCTCGCTTATGAACGAATTGGAAGATCATGATGACGTGAAAAATATCTACGCCAACTTTGATATTGCAAAGGACATCATTGAAGCCTCCGCCAAATAGCAACATTGTTCTAGGGATCGATCCTGGCCTGGCGACCACGGGGTGGGGAGTTCTTGAGAAAACCGCCACCACCTTGCAGTTGTTGTCGTACGGAGCGATCGAAACGGCCGCAGGTCTCCCACTTCCCGAGCGTTTGCTGCAAATCCAAGTTGAGTTGGATTTGTTAATCCATGCGTACCGTCCTGCCGTGATCGCGATCGAAGAACTTTTTTTCACCAAATTTGCCGTCAGCATTGCCGCCACAGCTCAGGCGCGCGGCGCGATATTACTGACGGCCGCCCTGCAAGGCATTTTGCTAGTGGAGTACAACCCGCGCGCGGTGAAAATGGCGATGACCGGATTTGGGTCGGCGTCCAAGATCCAAATGCAAACCATGCTTCAGCGCCATTTCCGTTTAAAGGAATTGCCGAAGCCCGACGATGCGGCTGATGCGCTCGCGATCGCGCTGTGCCACGTGCAAACAAAATCTCAATTCAAAGCAGTGACCACGCGCAAATCGCGCGCCGCTTTCGAAAAAGATCTCGCGCTTCGGGCCGGGGTTGCCCTATGATCGGAAGTCTGAGGGGCATAGTGCTGCACAAAGTGCCGGGACAGGTACTGATCGACGTCCAAGGGATCGGGTATGAAGTGTCTGTGACCTTATCGGCCTACGATCGCCTC
>JAYWEN010000206.1:0-4183 GCA_043779245.1 Elusimicrobiota bacterium
GGATTTGAGATGTCTCGCAAGTTCGGATCCGAAGTCCACGACGAAATTTTCCACGACAAAAAGCGCGGCTTCTATCGCGGTACAAACAACGCCGGAGGATTTGAAGGCGGCATGACGACGGGTGAACCGATCGTGATTTCCGTCGCTAAGAAACCGATCTCCACATTGATGAAGCCACTACGCTCGGTCAATATCGAAACCAAAGAGCCATTCAAAGCCGAAGTCATTCGCTCCGACGTGATCGCGGTGCCTGCCGCCGGTGTTGCGGCAGAAGCCATCGCTGCCTACGAGATTGCGCTGTCCCTGCGCGAAAAATTCGCCGGCGACAGCTTGCGCGAAATGAAAGACAACTACGACCGGTATGTGGCTTACACGAAGGCTCGCTAAGTAATGTTCTACGAACAGGTGTTTAGAGCGCTTCATAGGCATCAGGTTCACTATTTGGTCGTGGGCGGAGTAGCTGTCAATTTATATGGAGTTTTAAGGATGACAGCGGATCTTGATCTTATGGTCCATCTCACTGAAGGCGACAACGTGAAGCGTTTTGTCGCGGCTATGAAGGAGCTAGGATATAAACCGCGCGCGCCCGTTGCTTCGGATGATTTCGCGGATCCTAAGAAACGCGAAGAATGGATAAAAGAAAAAGGGGCTTTAGTTTTCACGTGGGTGGCCCCGAAATCCTACGAACAAGTGGATGTTTTTCTCCACGATCCCATCGCTTTTGATCAGGCTTATAAACACCGCCGCACGATTCCGGTCTCTGACTTTGAGATCACTGTAGTATCTCTCGGGGACCTCAAAGCGCTTAAACGGCAAGCCGGCCGGGACAAAGACAATTCAGACTTACAGCAACTTTTAAAAATGGAAAAACTTGATGAATCCAAAAGCTGATTCGAGCGACTACACGTTCGATATTTCTGTTGAAGATCTGCGCCGCTACAAAACCTTGCCGCCCCAAGTTATTTTAGAGTGGCTGCAAGATGCTCAAGAGTTTGTCGAGAAAGTTGTTAGGCCTAATCGAGGAACAGGAATTCTTACTTTCGATCGATTGGAAATAAAACTACGGCCTCAAGTGCATCGATTGCGCCAGGAGTTTTGCGTCAATACGCTTGCCGTCTTTGGTTCAGTGTCACGCGGGGATTCGCATCAGAACAGTGATGTGGATTTTCTCGTTCAATTCTCAGGTCAGGCGACCTTTGATCTCTATATGAGTTTAAAGTGTTTTTTAGAGGATTTAATTGGATGCCCCATCGACTTGGTCACTCAGGATGGTATCCGGTCCGAAACCCGTTCGTTCATTGAAGGAGACCTGCGTCGTGTCGCGTGAAGATGCTCTGTGCGTATCGGATATCCAAAAGTCCTGCGAGAAAGTCCTACGTTTTACGGCAGGTCTGAGTCTCGAACAGTTTTTTGCCGACGAGAAAACGTATGACGCTGTCCTTCGCAATCTTGAGATCATTGGCGAAGCGGTAAAGCATCTGTCGCCCGAAATGAAAGAGCAGAATTCTGCGATTGAATGGCGAAAGATTGCGGGGTTTCGCGATATGGTCATTCATGAATATTTTGGTGTTGATGCCCACATTCTTTGGGATGTTGTGAGCCATCATGTCCCGCAGCTGCAGGAAAAGATGAAACAAATTGTTACGAAATGAATATCGTGATCACGGGGTTCATGGGAACCGGCAAGTCGGTGGTGGGCCGTCATCTCGCACAAGAATTAAAAGTCCCTTTCATTGATCTGGATGTCGAGATCGTTAAGAAAGCGGGCAAACCCATCAAAGATATTTTTGCCAACCAAGGGGAAGCGACCTTTCGCGCACTGGAAAGCCAAGCCATCGCCGACGTTTCCAAACAAGATCGAACGGTGATCTCGACCGGGGGGGGCGCGCTTCTTGAGTCGAAGAATAAAGACGTACTTCAGAAGAACGGAATCCTCGTGTGCTTGTCGGCGAAGATGGGGACTCTGCTTGAACGTTTAAAGGAAGATCTCTCTCGTCCGCTCCTTACTGGCGAAAATCCCGAACAGAAAATTGAGCGGCTGATGAAAGAACGGCAATCCATTTACGATCTGTGCCCCGTCCAAGTCGATACCGAGGGAAAAACAATCGCCCAAGTCGCCCAAGAAATTATCCAAAAGGTACGACCACAATGGCATTAAGCCGCCTCGTGGTCGGACAGCCTCTTTCCCGGCTTCCTAGCGCATTAAAGAAGACTGCCCGCAAAAATGCGAAGGTCATGATCGTGGCCGATTCAGCGATCACCTCACGCTACGGCCGGCCACTTCTCGCGGGACTTAAGAAAGCCGGCTTCCAAGCGCTGCTCGTATCCTTTCCTTCAGGTGAACAATCCAAGACACTTGCCCAATGCGCCAAGCTCTATAGCACGCTCGCCAAAGCCAAGTTCGAACGTTCCTCTTGGCTCATCGCATTAGGCGGCGGAGTTGTCGGAGATCTCACAGGATTTGTGGCATCCTCCTATCTTCGTGGCATTCCCTATGTTCAAGTGCCGACAACGCTACTCGCTCAAGTCGACTCGGCCATTGGTGGGAAAACTGGTGCGGATATCCCTGAGGGGAAGAATCTAGTCGGCGCTTTCTATCATCCGCAACTTATTTGGATTGATCCCACTCTTCTGAAAACTTTGCCCGAACGCCATTGGCGAAACGGGATGGCCGAGGTGATCAAGTACGGCGCGATCCTCGATCGAAAACTTTTTGAACGGTTAGAAGTCAAAATGCCCCGGCTCATCCAAGGCTACAGTTCCGAATGGCTGCCGATCATCAAACGCTGCGCCGAACTGAAGATGATGGTGGTCGAGAAAGATCCCAAAGAAACCAAAGGCCTTCGCGCTCTGCTCAATTTTGGTCACTCGGTCGGCCATGCGATTGAGGGAGCGATGGGCTATCGCAACTATCTCCACGGCGAAGCCATCTCGATCGGCATGCACGTCGCTGGACGACTTTCCGAAAAGCTGAGCGGCCTCTCATTCAAAGATCGGTTCCGCTTGGACTTATTGCTTCTTCAGGCCGGTCTGCCCTCTCGTGTCAAAAAATCCATTTCGCGTCAGCGCCTCCTCGAATTCCTCTCCCGCGACAAAAAGTCTAAGGACGGCATAATTCGGTTTGTTCTCCTTAAGAAATTGGGTAACGCCGTCAGTGGGCAATCCATTTCGCCGAGTGTTTTAGACGCTGCTCTTAAACCGTATGGTTTGTAAACTATAAATCAGAGTATTGAGGAGGATTCCCATGCGTTCAGCGGCAGAAAAAGTGCGTAAGCAAGCCCAGTCTTTGCCAGATGTCGATAAATTGCAGCTGGTGGATGTTTTGCTGACGGAATTGGATAAGCCCGATCCGGCTATTGATCGTGTTTGGGTGGCAGAGTCTCGGCGAAGATGGCGCGCCTATAAGTCAGGAAAAATGAAGGCGATTCCCTTTAACGAGGTCATGAAGAAATTCAAAAAGAAATGAATATTCGATTTCTTTCTCCCGCCCAGCAAGAACTCGATGATGCCTACCAGTGGTACGAAGATCAATTGCAGGGGTTAGGGAACGAATTTCTGTCAGAAATCAATGAGGCTGTGCATCGCATTGTGACATGGCCGGAGTCACATACTGTCTTGAAAGGTATTTTGCGCCGATGTCTTATACGGGGATTTCCTTACGGTCTGATCTATGGCATTGAAGGCCAAACGATTATTATCGTCTCAGTAGCGCATTTGCACCGAAAACCATTTTATTGGACGCACCGTGTTTAAGGGGAAAGAATTTAGTTTTGACAGATCGCGCCTCTTCGAATTTCTCTCCCGCGACAAAAAATCCAAAGACGGAATTGTTCGATTTGTTCTTCTAAATAAATTGGGACATGCCGTCAGCGGACAATCAGTCTCAGCCAACATTCTAGATGCCGCTCTCAAACCTTCTAGATTGTAATCAGCTTGATGAATGAAATTAAATCCCCATTTGAACAATCAACCAATATTCGAAGCATCTATATGTACTTGGCGGTCATCGTATTCATAGCAGGCTGTGCGTCAATTGTTTGGAGTTGGTACTCGATCCGCAATCGAGAAGTTTCGGATTCTAATGCGAACATGGCTACCGTAACCTATCGCCGCGATTCAGAACCAATGCGATACTGGGATGTTGTTTTGGGGCAAATTGGTTTTGGAGTGCTATTGATTGCTG
>JAYWEN010000207.1:0-3394 GCA_043779245.1 Elusimicrobiota bacterium
TGTGCTAAAAATCCTCCCTCCAGAATGTTTCACCAACGAACATCCATATAAATCTAACACCAAACCATCAAAGGTGAAACTCCCAAACTCGGATATCAAGAATTGACCGCTGCAATCAAGAGGGTCTACCGGAACCTGGATTCCTGCCTCCGACGATAGATAAAAGGGTCATGAAGGATCGTGCATCGCATTTTAGGCCCCTCATATCAAAGTCTCAAGGTCATTTAAGGGCTTGGAGTAAAAAAAAGGCGGCCTCCGTTTATAGGAGACCGCCTTTTCGTCCGAAGCAACGCTTATTCGACCTGGCCTTTCTCTTTTTCTTTACGCGCTCGAATATTAAGCACGCCATCGAGCGGCAAGGCGTTTAAGTACACGTTCCAACTCCCGTCCTTGTTTTCAGCGCAAGTTCCGACTTTAAGCCAAAAATCTTTCTGGCCCTGTTTTTTGATGATGGTGTAAACGTCTGTGTATTTCATGTGTATCTCCTAGGTGTTTTTAGTCTTCGCGATCTTCCGCGAAGCTGAACCAGAAGCAACGGGGAGGGCCCTTTTGCCGTCGTAGGAGGACGCCGGACACAGGGCGGCCGGGAGGCGCAAGGGCACGTTCTTGCAAATGCTATTGAGGGCCCGAAGCCCGCGCCGAAGGACGGCGCAGCCGGCCCTCTGGCTCGCGGCTATCAGGAGACCGAAACGGCGCAGCCCCACTTGGAGGCCGTCCGCTAGGCGACGTGACATGGGCGGACAGAATCGTGGGGCCCCGGATCTACCAGGGGACACGATTGTGTTCGGCCCAGTCGGCTGTCACACTTTGCAAGATCCCGTTAAACTGGAGAAACTGAACGGAAAGCGACTCAACGCATACTAGAGTTGTAAACAACTCAGGAGGGTCTACGGGAACCTGGGTTCCTGCGAATTGGAGAAGCTCTTAGAGGAGGTATTAGGAACCTTCGGTTCCTAGGCGAAGGGGTGAGCGAAATCTTGCGATGAAGCTCAGGGGAAGGCGCGTTTTCCCCAAACAAACAATAATAGGCCTTGTATTGTACGGAACTATGCCGTATACTAAAAAGGCATTAACGGCACTATGCCGTATAAGGAGAAACATCATGGCGACACTACAAAAAAGACGAATTCCTCGGCGAACCCAAAAGCTGAATAACAATGATACACGGCGGCTCGAAGCCAGAGTCCCCCATGACGAAAAAGAATTGCTGCAACGCGCCGCGGCGCTCGAAGGAACCTCATTGACTGAATTCGTGCTTCGTAGTGCAAAAGAGCGAGCTCAAGAAATTGTGGCTAAGGAAAACAATATGAATCTGAATTCAGAAGACATGAAATCAATCGTTCGAGCGCTCAACAAACCACAAGAACCCAACGAAGCCTTAATAAACCTTATGAAACCCAGGGCCACACCTGAAATCATCGCTAACGATCCTCACCTGGGAGAGTATTAATATTTCAAAGATAGAATTACTGAATTCGACCCACCGACGGCAAGAATTCCATTGTGGCGCACCGGAACTAGACCGCTACTTCCAACAAATCGCCAGCCAAGACGTCAAAAATAATGTGGCGGCCGTCCATGTCCTGGCCGATAAAGGGAAGGTGCAGGGCTTTTACACCCTTTCGGCGTCTAGTTTGACCCTAGATGAAATACCGGAAAAACTCCGTCTAGGTCTTCCTAAATACGCTAAGCTCCCCGTCTTCATCTTGGGAAGGCTTGCCGTAGACAGAGATTCGCATGGGACAGGCGTCGGAACGTTCCTGTTGGAAGACGCCTTGACCCGTTGTCTCGCTCACAGCAAAGACATTAAAGCGATCGGTGTTATCGTCGAAGCCAAGAGCGAAAATGCGGCGGGCTTCTATCAACGGCATCTTTTCGAGCAGATGAGCGACAAAAAATGGTTTATCGCCACCAAGCAAATCGAATTGGCCTATGAACGAAATCTTGACCATTCGTTGAATAAAGACCTTTCGCAATCACAGCCTAAAGTTGTTCCCCTACAGGCCGAAGAGATGGCCCGCGTCGCCTTATTTACAATGGGAGCATATGCGGAGAAAAATTTGCGGGTCAATGAAATGCAATTTTTCACAGATCTTGCCACTCTGCACAAACAAAATGTGGAAGCCCATCTGAAGGCAGGAGGAACTCGAATTCCTGCCATTAACGCCTTTAATATTTACGAACAGGCGAGCAAAATGGACCCGTCGTCCCTGGCGGAAGCATCACAAGCGTTGGCGGCTATTCAGAAAAGCGTTAATTCTTCTTTACCCCACACCGATCAGCCGCAAGATCTTGAAAAAGCTCTCAAACGAATTGAATCCACCTTCGCCGCCGCGAAGGAGATTCATGAAAACACTCTCGAAAATACCAAAGACAATTCTCCCGGACTAGAGAGATAAACCAACAAGTATAAAAGAGGACGTTATTTTAAAGCGAGAGGGCCCACAGATTCACTTCGATTAATGACATTGGCGAGCGGAAGTATCACGGAGACAGTATCACCTTCTAAAACATGGATATGGGCTAAAGGACTTTGTTGAGGAATAATGCCATCGTCCGTTTTCTGAATAAAAGCAGCAGATAGGTCATAATCGCCTTCCGGCAATGAAATTTTATCACCGCTTCGCACGTCCCCGAACTTCGTCAGATGTTGACCATAGATATAAACGGGAGCTCCTGTAACGGTGGTGCCATGTGAATCGATCACTATAAGCTGAACATCGCCATACCTCCCGGCCGCGAAAGCGGATGGAAGGATAAATGTCCCGAATAACAAAGTGACACTCAACAGGAAGTCGGTACGGAGAACCTTCATCGACCCCAGTATGGGGCCGAAATGGAACAATCACCAGGCTTTTCTATTCGGTCAGAAATCTAAAGATATTGGGTGTTAATTCATAGAAGTGTTAGAAACGCTATATCGACGATAGAGCGACCAGGTTGGATCTTCTTGGATTAGAAACTTGATGTCACTACGACCAATCACATTCAAGAAAAGGTTAACTTTTATCTTTGCTGTCTCGCGCGAATTCACGTAGAAACAGATTTCTCGCCAACGGCCATTGCTGGATACATTCACCAGAACTGACTTCAGCCCACATTCCATTGTTCTACAAAGATCGAATTCCAAATCGTCTAACTCATCCAAATCGTCTAGTGTAGGATCATGAAGCGGCAGTGGCAACGCAATCTGTAAATGATACGGAAAACGAAGACTGGCAATATCTACACTGAGATTATCTCGCAATCGGATAAGAAAAACCTCTTCGTCTATTGTGCAGGAAAAAGTTGCCCAAGTGGCGGCGTTGCACATTTAAGCAACCTCCCCAATCGCCATTGACCGCAAATGGCAGCTGGGACATTGAGACCATCCTTGGACACGATTGAGCACTGT
>JAYWEN010000208.1:0-5121 GCA_043779245.1 Elusimicrobiota bacterium
TGAAAGCCTATTGCTCCGAAGGGAGCGATAAGGCCTTTAAGCACCTTTATGCGCGGTACGAGAAACGACTCTTTAATTTCTTAAAGAAACGACTCGCGAGCTCAAAGACAGAAACTGTGAACGATCTCTTCCAGAAAACCTGGCTCAAGATCCATGCTTCAAGGCATCAGTTTGACCCAACCAAGACCTTTTCGGCCTGGTTCTATACGATCGCCCTGAACACGCTCCGGGACCATGTAGGCAGCGCGGCCGAAAAACTCCCCTTCGAGGAACTTGAGGACGGAACTATTTCCACTGAACCTGTGCCCGCCCGAGAAGATCAGGAACAACGCCTGCTCCTGAAAGAGGATTGGGCGCGGGCCGAGGCTGCGCTCGCCTTGCTTCCCGGAAACCAGAAAGAAGCGTTTTTGCTCTCCGAGTGGGAAGGACTGACGTCCCGGGAGATCGGAGAGGTCCTGGGGATCTCCGAAGCCGCTGTCAGACAACTTCTCGCCCGAGCCAGATCGAAGCTGAGATCTATCCTGAAGGAGGCCTCCCATGCTTGATCAAGCACCACCTAAGGAAGTCAGCGAGAACATTTTGAATGCGATTTCAGGCGCGCTCAAAGAGGAAAAAATCCCTGTCCGGATCCGAAGGATCAAAACTCTCGCGGCGTCCCTGCTTTGTACGGGCGTACTCGCAGCGCCACTTCTTTTGATGTTCAAAGAAAACATCAACACGGCCTGGATCATCGCTCTCGGAATATGGTGGCTCTGCCTCCTCGCGGGCTTTCACCTTTATTACACCCCGCAACCCAGGCTCGCCGTGCCGGGATACTGGAGCCCATGGGTTTTCGCACGCCTCCTGATCCTCATGACCTTCCTGACCGTAGGTCAGATTCTCATCTGTCCCTCGTTCGTCTTCCTGGAATCGCCTCTCCACTTTACGCCGTTCGAATCGCTGACCCGCCTTTTCATGAGTCTGGGTGGGATGCGGGCATGTATGTTCTTCTGCGGTCTGATCTTCACCTCGATCGGCGGGCTGTTGACGTTCCTTACGGTCTCCCGGGTGATGAAGAGGAGTTCCGGCGCCTCCCTTCTGAATGCCGTAGGGGTGGCCTATTTCACGCAGCTGCCAGTCATCGGAATTCAGATCTGGGACGAGGACCTGCGCCCCTACGTTCTATTTTGGATTCTAGGGGGCCTGATCGGAGCTGCCCTGATGTCACTTTTGGTTAGGGGCCTCCAGGCTCGTTGACTCACGGGACTATCACTGCTCACTACCGGATTACGTCCCGACCTCTCTCTTGAAATTCGAAAAACATCTGACAGCATCTCAAAAAAAGTTACCGGATTTTTTATAACTCCGCTTCAATGGCGAAGCGACCGAAGTTCTCGGAATTTTGTCCGAGCGCCTGAGAGTATCCCAGTTTGATTGTCATCGAGCCGACGAATGTAAACCAGAGCTGCGGAATCAGCGCGCCTTGAGCTGTACTGAAGTCGTACTTCATCTCGCTTCCCACACGGATCCAGGATGCGGCATTATACCTCGCCCCCGCGTTCAAGCGAAAAGCTGCAGGGCCTCCGTCCAGTGGAAGCTCGACTGGCACGTTCAGGGTGAAGTTCAAGGCTTCAAGGTCCTTGGAAAGGATCAGCCGGGGTTCGAAGCCGTATTGATTCGTTCCATCCGCGAGGCGTTCGGAATTGGCATCACCTGAAACCGCGATATCGACATATCGCTCCCCCTCCTCTCCGAAGCGGTAACGCGATTCGATTCTCGCCGATGCGAATTCAGTTTCTTGTCCGAGCCGAGTCTCGACGGTCCCTCGGCCATCCACCATCCAGTGATTCGTGATCCCATACTCTAGAGCGAGACTGTGTCTCAGAAAATGTGATTGAGGATCCGAGCGCCCTCCGTAATCCAGCCAATACTCAGGTTCAACTTCTTGCTCCTCTAAGGTGAGGAAGACCAACGTCTCATCCAGATAGTCCTCCCGATGGGCAAAGGCCGCGGGCGACTTAGCGAAGAAGGCGAGAAATGAACCAAAAACGAGGAGGGAAGTTCGATCAAGCGGTGTTCTCATGATTCCCGAATAGCTTACAAGATCCGGACTAACCTATCGGAAACCGGTTTGAACTTGCTGTAAAAGTGGGCCACCACGATAGCAGCAACGCCACCCGTTACGCCTCCGCCAAGGATGTCGGATAGATAATGAGTGCCCACATAGATTCGAGAAACTGACATAAGAAACGTCATAAAAAGGAAGGCCCAGCCCCATCGGTCCTTGGCCATAAGAAGCGAAAAGGAGATCGCGAATCCCACGGTCGCGTGATCGGAAGGAAATGACAGATATGTACTTCTTTCAGTAGGAAGGTGAGTTAGACTCACCTCGTAAGGCCTAACCCGCTGATAGAAGATCAGGATCGCTTGATTCAGTAGCAGAGCCAGGGCTGTCGCCAATCCACAGACTAATGCCAGATTCCGTTGACGCACTCTCTGCTCCGTTGACCACCATCTCAAACCGATGAGGGCCACTAGGACGAGAGGACCACCGGCGGTAACCCCTCGCATGATCCCATCCAAAAAACCGATTTGGCCTGCTAGAGAGCTTACCCACCGCGTGAAAGACCGGTCCCATTCCATAAGATTTAATCAATGGGCAAACAAGAGAGCGGCAAACCCGGATAGCATCACTACGCCCGCACTTAGGACTGGAGCTCTGGAGGAAACCCAGTGGAATCTGCCGGTACTATGAAGCTTACTGATGCCCGCAACTACAATCAGCCCGATCCCTACCAATGAAATCGCCAGTCCGAGGCTGAAGCCCGCAACCGCTAACACCCCTGATGCGAATCTTCCAATCGACAGAGCGAGTAGCATCACGGTGATCGATGCTGGACAGGGAATCATTCCACCGGCCGCACCAAAAGCAATAATCTGGAGAAAGGTCGGCCTCTCTCCTTTCTTTGCATATTCTGGAATAGTCGCCGCGTGAGCGCGAGCGTGATCATCGTCGCTCAAATGGCTATGATCGTGTCCCTCACCATGAGCATGCCCTTCCGGTTCGTGCATCTCGAAGGTGAACACTTCGCGGCTATCTCCGGTTTTGATCTCTAACTCCGCTGAGAACTCATGAGGCTCGTTGGGAGCAACAGCACTGAGGTAATCGGTGCCCTCCTGCTTGAAAAGCTCAAGAACCTCCAATCCCTCTGAGCGATTGATGATGACCCTGAACTCCAGTCCTGGCTCCACGCGCTCCAACTGGAGGCGGAACCGCTCGCCTCCCGGAGTTTGGACGATCTCAAGTAGCCCCTGGACTCGCTCGGTCACTACTCGTATGGGCGTAGGGGCTTCATGAACATGAGCGCTCGCTCGTTTCATTTGAGCGATCCTGCGCAATAGCATCCAGAACCCAAGACAAATCACGAGGACGCCGCTTCCCAGCTGAAGCCAGTGGGTCACATCCTGAGTAAATGTCTCCCTCCCCAGAAAGAGTGCAGCTACCGAAATCCCGACCACTACAATGCTATGGGTAAAAGCGACTGACAGTCCAAGAAAGAGCGCGTCTCGTTTCGTCCCTTTGATCCCGATCAAATACGCGGCGGTCAAAGTCTTCGCATGTCCTGGCTCAAGAGCATGGAGTGCTCCCAAGGCAACTGCCGTCGGAAAGTAGACCCAAGTAAACGGATTCTCAATGACCGGGTTCATAGCTGCCTACTCACTTCCAAAAGCTTTTCATGATCTCAATTGTTTGCTCGCCCGCTTCGCTGGCCTCTTTAGCGTTTACAGCTCCTACGACGTGTTCCCTGATGTGACCCTCGACAATTTCACCCATCAACCCCTGAAGAGCTCCGCGAGCTGAAGCTAGAGTCTGAAGTACCTTGTAACAGTCCTCGCCTCTCTCCAGGGATTCACCTACCGCGCTGAGCTGCCCCTGAAGCCGCTTAATTCGAGCGATGAGCTTGTCTCTTCCTCGTATGGTGTGTGCCATAGTATAGGGGAGTATATTATTTGTTGGCCAATAATGCAATCTTCCTTTACCTCGAACCTAACCATCTAATTTCATTATTGTTTTTATGGTGACTTTGGTTTGTTTTGTCAGCTAAAAACCAACCCTATGTTGTTATTTATATCTATTTTATAAACTCAGTTCCCAAGTAGTTCCTTTTAGATGTAGAATGACAACCATGGGTGGTGCTTTACCAAGCAAAATAAACCAGATTCTGAAACAGTGGCCACACGGTACTGTGGCTCTTTCCTGCTGGCTTGAATCACAGGGAGTCTACCAACAGCTCGCTCATAAGTATGAACAGACCTCCTGGTTTGAGCGGATAGGTCATGGAGCCTTCATTCGTTCGGGTGAAAAAGTCGAATGGACCGGTGCGCTCTACGCAGTCCAAAATCAAGCGAAGCTCTCCATCCACGCTGGAGCGAAAACAGCTTTAGAACTCCTCGGACACACCCACTTCGTTTCAGCAGGTAGAAAGCGAATCTTCCTTTTCGGCGCTCCCCACGTTCTGCTTCCCTCCTGGCTCAAGAAGCGAGATTGGGGAGAAAACATCCGCTATACTTCCCCAGAGCTATTTTCTGGGCCCTATGAGCACGGACTGACAGAAAAGAGCACTGACTCCTTTTCAATCCGAATCTCATCACGCGAGCGAGCGATTCTTGAGCTGCTCTATTTAGTTCCGGCCCAGCAGCAGTATGAGGAATCACGACTCCTATTCGAAGGGCTGCGCACACTCAGACCAGATCTCATCCAATCGCTTCTTGAAGCATGCACTTCGATCAAGGTGAAACGTCTCTTCCTGCATCTCGCCGATGCAACAAACCAACCCTGGCTTGGCGAACTTAAGTTCAAAAAAATTAGTCTCGGCAAAGGCAAACGAGTCATCGGGGAAGGCGGTCACTTCGACTCGAAATACGGCCTCTCCGTTCCCAAGATTCGCGAAGGTGGAAATCCAGAAACAGAGGAAGGCCCATGACTCCGAAGCGGAATAACAATCGCTTTTTTAAGGAAGCAAGCCTTATGCTCGAAGTAATCCCTGCAGTCGCCGCCGAATCCTGCTTCGCTCTAAAAGGTGGGACTGCAATCAACTTCTTCGTCCGAGACATGCCACGCCTCTCGGTCGATATTGATCT
>JAYWEN010000209.1:0-2466 GCA_043779245.1 Elusimicrobiota bacterium
CAAAAATGCTCCAACAGCTCGGAAGGGCAGGTAGAGAAAAAAGCGCAAGGGCCCAAAGCCTCGGTGAAGATCGTTCAAAGAATTTTGAGTGGCCTTTGCAAATGGAGTGGCGAATTGAATTCCAGCCCGTTCAATGTCCCGAATGGCAAGCTTGAGATCATCCCCTTCAATTGGGACAAGAGTATTGGCTCCCCCTGAGAAAAGAAACGCCAAACCGTTCGACTCCGCCCCGAGATGATCGGATAAAAAAGTTTTGGCCAAGGCCTCTGTATTGTAAGCCGAAACCCTAACGAGTAGAGGTGACTTAAGGAGGAGGAGTCGGCTCACGGCATGTCGAATGGCTAGGCGGTAGAGGCTCCAGGCCGGCCGCCAAAAATAGATATAGGTTTCAATCAGCGGCGTTACAATTGTCGACCAAGGACTTCGAAGAATCTTGGGCCGAGACCAACGACTCCCCAAAGAGGCATGGAACTGTCCCCACCAGCGTCCCGGGACCAGGAATGGAGTCGAAGCCCCTTCTCCCTGGCCGGCAGGTAGATCCCATTGCACCTTCGTGCCTCCTCCCTTAAGATCTTCCACGATAACATCAAAGGTGCCTTTGTCATTGGGTGAAATCTTGAAAGCAAAATGCGGCGAATGCAACTGATCGTTACCGATATCATAAAATAAACTTCCACGAACTCGTCCCACGGTATGCCAAGTGTCGAATTTTACTTCGATGGGCCCCTCATCGCCGAGGGCTATGTAGAATAAGGCTTCAAACGTCTGCGGCGATCTCTCTTCCACTTTCACGATATACGTTTGATTTCCGACGCTTATGAACATGAAGCTTTTCATGTGAAATGGAATTTCGCTTGATTTTAGATAGGTGGACTTGACGTTTTGCGATTGATTTTCCGATTCGATGGGATGTAGAAGATTCCTCAAACGGGGTTCCTTGGCCAATAATCGTTTCATCGCAGAATCAGGTCCTGTAACAAATTTCTTGTAGGTGTCGACACCCATTTCAGAGCGAACTAAAAAATCAAACTCATCAGTAATTAATTTTTCCGAAGCGTTCAACGCTAAAAAACGCTCAATCCATGAGTGATCGGGAGGTTCTATTTCCAAGGCACTTAACGCTAAGTGGCTTGAAAGAGCCGTAGCGATATCGGCATCGGGCTTTTCGAAAAGCGTCACGATGGCCCAAAGCATCTTTTGTTCGTCCAGGCTCAGCAGCCGAGCGGCATCGGTCACATCCGGGAACGAGGGGCTGTATAAAATTGCATCGTGTCGAGCATCATTTTTTATCAGCCAAGTGAGTTGGTCATCCAGGATGGGGAGCGCTTCTTTGGTGATCGCGCGAATAAAGTAATGCCGTACCGCTGCCGGGGAGGCCATCCGGTGGCTATGATGCTCGAACCATTGATACCCTTTAGGCGTGAGTTTTTCTCGGGCTAATGTTTCCCAGTACTCACGCGTATCCTCTCCCTTTTCAACAAAAAAGGCTTCCAGAATTTCGTGAAGCCAAGCCGCAGCATTGTCCTGGAAGCGGGCCCCGACACCTATAAATGAAGGATGACCAACGCCCTTGATGTCCGTGTGGTGTTCCAAGACACCAATCTTGCCCGGATGGGTTTCAAAACGTGCCAGAGCGGCACGAATCAAAGTCAGAATGCCCGGGGCTTGATTGGGGAGGTTTTCCGACTCTTCCAAAAGCGCTCTTCGGATCTCTTTAAGGATGTCTTCTCGGCTGCTCTTCGCTGATTCGCCAGGAGAGGCGAAGCGAAGCTGAATATCGTTCGCATGACGAGCGAAAAATTCATGAAAGCGAATAGCCAAGGTCCCGTCGGAGCTCTCATCGGTTGTTAAAGGGTTAATGGCGACTAACCAAATTTCTCCCTTCCCCATCGCGCCAGCCCTTGCTGTGAGGTTCAAAAAGGCGTTTGTAAACACTAACGGGCGCAGAAATCGCCATAACGGCGCCACGACTGCTTGGTTTCGAAGAAAATCGGAGGTCAATCCCTGGGTAACGACCGGTCTTACCGCTGGTGAAATCCGATATTCTGCTCTGATTAGGTTGGGGTCCAAGAGAATAGAGGGGATCAGAATTAGACCTAATAAATGATGGCGCTTGGTGGCAAACATACCGTTGAATCATTTTATGGTCTTTTCGCTGGGAACAACATGGAGCGAGCGGGTAAAAAGATGGGCCTAATGGACCTAGCTTCGAGAAGGTCTATGCAAAAGTGCATAGATTGTGGAAGCCCATTAATATTGTGTCGGCCATTTTGGCGCGGGCAAAAGAACTTCCACGAAAGAACCTGCAGGTATAATCAGGTCTATGAGGATTCCCCCGGATGTCCAGAGCTCGATTGAAAGCGTGGTCAGCCGCTTCAATCCATCTGAACTCAAACGATCGGCCGAACAACTGTCCGAGATGTATCGAAAAGGCGATGTAGGAGTAAATGTTTCGATGCGCACGGA
>JAYWEN010000210.1:0-1851 GCA_043779245.1 Elusimicrobiota bacterium
ATAAATGGGACCACCATCGCCGTGGATGGTGGCTTGCTCGAATAGATGGCTATCCTGCTCGTCCCGTTTACGCCCGAGCATCTCTCCAGCGTCGTCCAATTCTCCGAACGGGTGTGGCAGCGACCCAAAACAGAAGCCTACTACCGCTGGCGATATTTAAAATGCCCTACTCAGATTGGAATCCTTGCGCTCAAAGATTCGGAATGCCTGGCAACCCTTTGGGCCTTTTCGCGCCCATACCAGCTCGATGGGAAAAAAATCATATGTTTCGAAGCACTCGATTGGTACTGCGTTCCTGAGCTTAGACGCTCCGGGCTAGGAATTCGATTGATGCATCAGCTGATGAGTCGTCCGGATCCACTCATTGTCGTTGGGGGAAGTTCTGACACGCAAGCGATTCTCCCGGGCTTGGGCTGGAGCAACATGGGCAACGTTCCGAGCTTCAGTCTTCCTCTTCAAGGAGCCGCCATCACGCAATATGCCCGCGAGCGCTTTGGGATTCCGTCACCGATCGGCCGAAGTTTGTTTGCCGTACTCGGGAAGCCCTGGTTTAAACCGAAACCGGCCATCAGACAATTGAATCAGGAGACCACCCACGCTCCGGCATTTAATCTAAGTATCTTAGACCTCTACAGCGAATTACCGAAGGATCAGCTCGTTCCTCTCCCAGGCCCTTCTTTTATCGACTGGTTAAAGCAGGGAAGGACCTTCATTGGGGACTATCTCATTCTCGAATTCAGACAGGACAAGAAACTGTGTGGATGGTCCCTCTCGCGGTTTTATCCGACATCCAGTGGCCAAGAAGCGCGTATCATCGAACTCTTCAGCCCACAGACTGATTTTTATCACTGGATTCTCGGCGAAACGTTAACAGAGATTCTCGCTCACAATCCAGACACCGTCCACATGGCGACGGGGAACCCCGCGCTACAAGTAGCATTGCGACAGTCAAAATTCATTCGACATCACGAATCGCCCGCCTATTTCTGGCCCAAAGACCAGACCACCGTTCCCACCTCCGCTCATTTCTTTGGTCATAACACGTCCGACGCACCATTTCTTCCATTCCATGAATAGCCCGACGCCTAAACTAAAAGTAGGGATCATGATCAGCAGGCCCATGCAACCCAAATGGATCTGTGGAATCATTAAAAACATCCAAGCCTCATCGGTCGCTGACATCGTTCTTGTGATTGAAGTTCATCCTCAAAAAGAAAAATGGACTAACGGAATCTTCGAACTGTATAAACGCATCGACAAAATCGCTTTCCAAACCGATCCCGACCCTTTTGTACCCCAGGACACAGACCTGCATCTAATTTCGGTTAAGAAGATGGCCCTCGATTCGTGGACCCCGGAAACCGTGAAGCAATTACAGAATCACAATCTCGATGTCGTACTGCGTTTTGACGGCGAGTTTATTGAGAAGGAATCGCCAATTTTCACGCGCTACGGCGTCTGGACCTACCGACAAGATAACGGAGAATTTCTAAATGACCGTCCCGTGACGCACACCTCCCTCATCGCACTGCCCAGCGACGACAGTCCGGCTCGAGTGCTGCGCCAGTCTTGGACGCAGACGTACCGTTTTTCCTTTCATAAGAATCACGCGAACGCCGTTATTCAATCGTCTCCTTTTGCACTCCGCACGCTCCAAGATATTTATCGAAACGGTTCGCACGTCATCCCTACGGCGAGTCCCATCCAGCAAGTAGACCGAAAAGAGTTTACGTCGATTGGTTTCCTGTGGTCATTAAGCGGGCGGATTTTAAATCAAATCTCGCAAAAGCTCTTTTCGCGAGGCCAGTGGTGTCTTGGGGTTGCGTTGAAAAAGGATGCTGCTTCTAGTTC
>JAYWEN010000211.1:0-3340 GCA_043779245.1 Elusimicrobiota bacterium
ATGTCTTCGCGCTGCCCGGGAATACTGAGCGAATATTTTTTCTCGCCCTGGCCGGATCGCAGGGTGAGGGTTCGAAACTCATGTCCTTTGATCTTCGTCACATAAGTTTTAACCACACCCTGCATCGATTCTTGGAGCGCATGATTGATGGCCTTTCCGTCCCAGTCTCCTTCAACCCCGCGGAAGAGCAAAATGGCCCCTTCACTAAACCCTTTTTTATAGCGCGTGCCTATTGTGTAAGGAGCAACCTCCACCATCACATTCCCGGGGCCGATATAGGCTTTGGCGTAGTGCGCAAAAACCATTTTATCTGCCGCCCATAAAGCGTTGGCCTGCAACAGGCATACCAAAACGGCTGCTCTTCCTAACGATTTGAACTTGTTCATGACATTGCCTCCGTTAATGCTTTATTTTTGGAGCGCTCACTGAACTTACCGTAAATTCTCCCATAAAATGTTTTTCATCTTCCTGGAACGTATCTTTATTAATGTCCGTCACAGCCGACACAACATCGTCTTGCGCGGCTTGGGCTTCATGAATACGCGCAAGACCATGAAATCCTGAAAATCTGCCCTTCGATACCCCACCCGCAAGACTCGCCTCGTGAAGTTGTTCCTGCACAAGCCCTTCGGAGAGATCCGCGGCATTGAGTTCCGGGATGAACGACGGCCACCAGGACGTACGCCGCTCGCGCAGCTGCCTCAAGAATGAGACCGAAGCGCTTCCCAAAGAAACTCCATTGATCACTATAGTCCCGAGTTGGGGCCATTGGGCAAAAGGGGCAATATCCGCGATCTTCAGAGGATGAGTCGTCGTTAGGGAAATGACTTTCAAGGAGGGGAACGCCGATACGTGAGCCAATCCCTCTGGCGTAATACGGGTATCACTGATTTCAAGATACCGCAAGTTGGGAAGTTTGGTGAGAGCCTCTAATACTCCATCGGTCACTTCCGTATTGCTAAGCGCAAGCTCTTCTAGGTTTTTCATTTTAATCAGCGTGGACAAGGCGCCACTGGAGATGTGGGCCCCGGAGAGATCAAGCCGCTTCAGTTGAGAAAACTGAAACAAAACAGGGAGATCTTCGTTTGTAATCGATGCCCCTAGAAAGAGCGTATGAAGACGGGGGAGCTTCGCTATAGGGAGAAGTCCGCGCTGCGAGACGCGCGATTTGGCCAGGTTCAGTTCCTGCAGGGACACCATCTCCCGGAGAGAGGCCAATCCCTCATCCGTGATCCGTGCCCCTACACCCAACTTCAGCAAAGACAGATGACTTAGTGATCTCACCCCTTCATCCGTCACTTGAGTCCCAGATAAATCCAGACTTTGTAAACCTTTCAAGCGAGAGACCCACTGCAGTTCTTTGTCGGTGATAAAAAAGCTAGGGAGTGAGAGCCCGCGCAACTGACTGAGATTTGAAAGCCACAGCAGTCCAGCATCACTCACACGCTCGCTGGTTTCAAGAATCTGCAAATCATAGAGCTTGCCAATCGTGGCCATGCTACGGTCGTCGGTTTGAGTGCCTTTGAGACGTAAGAGTTTAAAGTGAAAAGTGGGGTTGGTCGTTGGTTTAGACCACAGATCGCTGCGAAAAAGAGTTTCGATGTCGCCGTTGGTGAGCGTACGATGCCCCGTAAAATCAAGACCGGGAATACTCTCTTGCCGAACCCACTCTGCTATCGGGACCATCCCCGCCTGAGCGCGCGTCGACTCATCCATCCGCACATACCACAAAAGGGAACGATACGCAGCGCGAAACGCCGTGCCCACTCCCAACCGATGATCCGCGAAGACCCAAGGTTGATACTGATAGGCTTGGACAAGAGCATCGAGGCGAACCTGAGGCGTTTCAGCCACAACAGGAATGGTTACCCCTAAAATCAAAAACATTATCAAACGACGCATAGATATTTATGAAAGGTATTCACCGCTTATTCAAGTTTTTTTTCGACTACGAGTCTCAAAACCTTAGAACGTGGTGTCTAGGGGAAAAAAGAAACCGCTGACCCTGAAGGATCAACGGCTGCTTGTTTAAGATTTCAGATCTGAGGCGTTTATTTGCAGTAATACGTTTGCCAGCCATCAAACGAATAACATTGAGTTTGCTGAATGCAACCGTAGTCGCTGGTGCACACCTGGCAAACAAGCTCCATGTCCGCATGAGCCATGGACGTGATGCCACACCGGAGAGCAAGTAACGCGAATTTCTTCATCCTCAATTAGTCATCCCGCCACGAGTTTCTCTGCCCTAATTGCAAGAATCTGAGCTATACCCATTAGGCGCTCGTGCCAGACACTCTTGTCTCTTTGATACACAATCAAAGCGGTAGGGCAGTCATAGGTGATAAAGTGATATTTCATGGGTTAGAGATATTGCATACGCGTTGCGGGCACAATTTGAGGTTTTCTTGCTGTCACCCCGGCAATCCGTAAGCCGGGGTCCAGGGGCTTTGACGTCGACGCCGCTGGATCCCCGCTAACAATCTGCGGGGAAGACACCTCATGTAAAACCTCAAATTGTGCCCGTGATCCTTTCCCGATCGGCCCAGGTTTTATTGGTAACTGAATAGCAATTCAGTTACTCCTTAAGCGAGTTCACTGTACCGTTGCTCCCCAACACCCGTTTTCAAAAGCCGATGAACGGCATTCCTGGAGTTGCATACGCGGGCATTTGTCACCTCCTTGTGCAGGACAGTGTTGCTGGGGAATCAACCAGCGCTGGATAATGTGTCGCAGTTGATGTGCATGTGGACGGGAGTGATTCAGTTTGTGACACCGGGCGAAGTTACAGTTATGATTCCGTAGGGGCCGCGGGGCAGAATGATTTCGCAGATGCAACGTAATCAATCCGGCGCGTCGTCAATTCCATTGTTACTCTGCGCCGAATGGCTCGACAGACACTTTGTTCTTCCAGCGGCGGCTAGTGGCCATAAACTGTCGCAAAGAAGTATATATTTCTTTCTGAGTCGCGTTTGGTTGGCGACTTAACACCTCTGGCGCGGACTTCTTGGCACCCAGGAAAATCGGTGGACCGGACCCATTGGGATCCAAACCCACGTATCCCACGTCGTCATAATCGAGCCACGCTGAGAGGATGGCTCGAACGTATGGGGTATGTCCGCTTTGTGATTCATTCCCAATAACCGTCCAATACAACCGTTCGTATCGTGATCTTGGGCTCCCGAAGCTTGTCCAGGAACCAAAACTTGTTAGTCGGACCTCATGGATCTCATATCGGCGCAACACGGCTTCACTCAACAGATAGGGCGCAATATCTCGTCTTAAATTAAAATAGAAAAGTAAAGCGCCGCATCCAAATCCAGCGGCAATTGCGGCCAGGACC
>JAYWEN010000212.1:0-2522 GCA_043779245.1 Elusimicrobiota bacterium
CAATCCGTAAAACATCCAACGATTCATGAGAAGTAGGTTGACGAGTTGCGGTTGGCTCGGGACATAGGCGGCAATGAGTCCAGTGAGGGCAAGCCCCATCGACATCCATCCATAGACGCGTGTGATGAATTGGTTTGTATCGACTTCTGCATGTGTGGCGGTTAAGTCAATGCTCATTTAAGTTTCCTTTTCGTCGGTTTTAACGTTACTCATAATTATATGTCTTTGGGTGATGCGTTTATCCTGTGATGATAAATGCCATTTTTCCCAGAGACGAGGTAACTCGAGAGACAGGCGATGGCAGCATAGATAAGACAGGGATGGCCGAAGAGTTCAATCGCCATGATGGCGCACGATAGGGGCGTGTTGGCGGCTCCGGCAAAGACTGAAACAAACCCCATGCCGGCGAGAAGTGGCATGGGTAGCGGAAGAAATCGAGACAGGGTATTTCCTAATGTCGCGCCAATAAAGAACAAGGGAGTGACTTCTCCCCCTTTAAAACCAAATCCCAAGGTGAGAATTGTGAGCAAAAACTTTCCCGCGAAATCCCACGTTGGCAGATAGGTGATAAATGACTCTGTGATGACACGTGTTCCTAGCCCTATATAGCGCGTGGTTCCCATAACCCAAACGAGCAGCGCCACAATACAGCCACCAATAAAAGGTCTTAACGGCGCATACCGGATGCCGGTTTTTGACCAGGCTGTGAGCGAATGAGCGGTTGTGGCGAAAATTCGTCCCACGAGTCCAAAGATTGCACCGGCTAAAGTGGCCACGAGAAATCCTTTGATAGTTAAGGAAGGAACGATTGGTATGTGATTGAGGTCGTGATGAATTCCCCACAACCGGGTGACATGGTCTGCCACCAGGGCTCCAACAAGGCAAGGCCAAATGGCGTCGTAGTGAATCTTGCCTTTCAATACTTCCAATCCAAAAATAAGTCCGGCGAATGGTGTGCCAAACACCGAGGCGAATCCTGCGCTGATGCCGGTTCTTAATAGGATGCGGCGCTGCGGGGCGGATAGTTTAAAAGGAATGGAGAGCTGATCCGCCAAGGAGCCGCCCATTTGAACCGCGGTGCCTTCGCGTCCAGCAGATCCTCCAAATAAATGAGTGATAACGCTTCCCACAAAAATGAGAGGTGTCATGCGTAGCGGAATGACTTTTTTCGGATTGTGAATCTCGTCGATGAGCAGAATGTGTCCGGCTTCAACCTCGCGACCGACCTTGTGGTATACCCATGCCATGGCAAAGCCTGCCAAGGGCAGAAATCCAATCATCCAGACATGCCCTTCGCGCCAATCGGTCGCCCATTCCAGAGTGGCGATGAAAGCCGCAGAGGCTGTTCCCGCCAACGCGCCCACAAGCATGGCAATCCCAAACCACACAAAAAACGATTTAACGATCCTCTTCACAAACAAATAGTACCAGGTACCATTTGTTTACGCCATTTTTTGAGCCAAATATGGGTCGATAGTCCTGAATTAAATAGTACCTGGTACTATTTAATTAGATTTCTTTCTTAGGACTTACTCTCATCTGGATGGTGTTCATGGGATATCGCGTGGGTTTAATCCAAGAAGCGGGATACATGAAACTTACGCCGACTTCACGGTCCTCAAATTCCACCCAGCTCCCCGCCGCGGATAACGGGGCCTTTGAAATGAATAGTCCTGCAAAAAATATGAAAACTCCGACCGCTGTGTTTTTCATAAGGCCTCTTACTGCTTCTTATCGAGAAATGTAAACGATCTAACGATGCTTAGCAATTCTTCGTCACTCGGCGGCATGTATCCTTTCAATCTCTTTTCTGGAACATCATCTTCTCCAGCCCTGACTCTCATAAGACCGAAAGAGCCAATCATGAAGCAAGTGCCATTTCGATAGGTTCGATATATTTTTTGTGTACTCGACGCGTGCATCGTGGTAGAAGAGTTATCGAATACCTGAAATAGACTTCCGTTGATTGTTTTTTTTGGCTCTTCATCTCCAGGCGCTTTTCCACAAGCCTCGACAACGGTCTTGCCGGGATGGACGACGACGTTGATTTGTCCGTCAGGATAGGCGTATTGACTCGGAGAACTATCGGCGCTAATCCTGACGACAGGGATACCATGGTCTTCCGGATGGTTGGGGTTTTGATACCCTTCAATCCAACTCATTTCAGTTTGAGAATCCATAGACGCGTGTAGTCGATTTGGAAATTCGATAGAAAAACCATATCGTCTATCGCGATACACGTTCATCCCAGTCGTGCTTGAAACACTTACATCAAAACAAGTCGCATTAAGAGCATTCAGTGTTTGGATGCGTTTAGAGTAGGCTTTTTGGATACAGGGCAACTCACTCTTGCACGAGTTTCGATCTGAAATCCATTGCCTTTGATCGTCTTTAACTTGCGCGAGATCTTTCTTTGGAAGACAAGGATTGAGTGCTTTATAAAGCGCGGATATTTGTCGATCTTCGGCTGCAAGCAATTCATCTCCGCAGATTAGTTGTTCAGTCCCGGGGTTCGCTTTTTG
>JAYWEN010000213.1:0-2775 GCA_043779245.1 Elusimicrobiota bacterium
GGTTGAGCTTGGAAACAATCGTGTTCAAGCCGTCACCCTTGGTGTACATTTGGAAAATTTCATTGAGGGTTAATCTTTCGGTGGCGTTCGGGATAAATATTACCCGCTGCAATTTATCGGCCTTATGTTCGCCGGATCGCAGGAGTTTAACCGGATTGTTAGCGCCGTCGATGAGTAGACGATCATACCCATACGGAGCTTTGCCGCCGGTAGAGTGACCCAGGGCAGCATGGCTCTTGGCTCCGCGCAATGTCAGTTCGGACAGCTTCACGCTGAATTGATGCGCCTCGGAATGTTTCACCATTTGGGTAATGTCGTCGCCAATGGTCCCATCATTTTTGAAATTATCTATCGCGTAGACCACGCGGATTCCGAAACGCTGGAAATGCTGCTCGTAATAAATTTTCAGCTTCGCCGGGAGCCGCCCGAATCGGCTAACGTCGTAGACGAGCAAATGACGGACTCCATGTCCGCCAAGTTCCGCCAGACGGACCATGTCTTGAAAGGACGGGTCTTGGTCAATGGTGAGACCGGAGCCCCAGCCCTTGACCGGTTCAAACTCTCGGACGATTTCCCAGCCCATGCGGGCAGCGAAAGCCTTGCACTCTCTCTTTTGATCTTCAATCGAGAGTTCTTGCTTGTCCGTGCTGCGACGATAAAAGGCCCAGATTTTTTCCATTAGTGCTACCGGGGGAATGTAGACGGTAGATTATAAACGATGGCCGGGGCCGGTTGTATCATCGGGATTTGAAAGTATTTGCGCATGAGCCATTCACAGTAGCGGTTAAGCGCCCAATTCATTGCCGACTGATCAGGCTCACGGTTTATTCGCTCAACCGATGAGGCGATCTTGTTTTTTCGAGTGGGGCGTTGTTTTGTGTTCTGGTTCATAGTTGTCCCTCTTTGGCGTTTCCATCTCGAAAACGTTTCTCTGACTGCGCTTCAAGTTCTTTTAGAAGTTTGAAAGTTTCTTCTGCGTTACTCTTGGCCTGCTCTTGTGTCTCAGGCAGGTCCTTCGTCCGAGTGATGAGAGTTTTCATCATCTCCATTGCCAGCCGAGCCCTGAGCGAAGCGGAAATTTGACCTAAGTTGGCCTCAAACTGGTCAAACCAATATTCGAGCTTCAGATATTTTTTATCTTTAGCCCCCTTTGGCCTCCCCGATGGATTTCCACTACATCCCTTTGTAAACATGAATTTCTCCTTTACGGCTCCGAAAAACGACTAATACTTAGATCGTCCATCTGGTAAAGATTTGCCATTGTTATGGTGAGACCGCTGCCTGCGCTTGTACTCAGCCGCTAGGGCTCGCTCTCGCGATCCCCGCAACGCCTTTTCCGACAGGTCAAACACGGGGCCCGCTTGAACCGTAAGTTGAGGGTGGTCCGAAACGGTTATGCGGCATGGACCGACCTGCCAGGCAAGTCGATGACGAGCCAATATTGTTTCCACCACGTCCTTTTGGTTCATATAGCAGCCCCCATGCGCAACGATTCTTTTGTCTCTGGTCTGGGTGTGGCATCAGAAATCGTTCGTTCCTGGACTCGTAATTCCTGCACGCGATTCCGGCGGAACTCGTCCGGTCTGGTGTCCCATAGTTCATCCCTAAATTTGGCGGCATCCAATGTGCGTTCGATTTCGCTGCGCCCCGGAACATTGATAAGCGTGGAGCAAAGGCAATGGGATTCAGTGCCCTGAGTTAATACTTGACCTCTGACCCGAATATAGACCGGCTTGACGTTCGATCCACGGATATAGCGCGTTTGATCCCAAAGGTTGATATTGGTCCCCCAAGCGTCATGGATACTGCATCGGAAGTCCGCGCTATGTTGCTCAACGTCGACCCTTGTTGGTCTGATCATCTTCGTAACCCTCCGCGAATTTGAAATCTGCTGTCGGTCTAAGCGTCTTAATAGCACCTCGCGTCTTTGCCGCAGCGATATGCTGTTCATGTTCATTGCCGTTACGGACCTGAAATAACTGAATGCAAATACATTGGCCAGCATCACGCCCTCGATCCAACATTGACCCGTCGATACGAATGAATACAGGCATGCCTTCGGGGCTGCATTCCCATCGCGCGGTTGTGTTTAAATTCAGGTGATTCTTGTACGCGTCGTGTAAGGAGCACCGTGCATTACAGGTGTGTCGCTTGGGATCAATTCTTGTCACTTCGATCATTTCCTGCCTCCTCACAAATTCATGGCTTGGACAGCAGTGCCCATTTCTCTATATCCAGGGATATCTGTCTGGAGATCGAGATCGGTATTTTTACTAGGCCGGTTCAGTTCTCCCGGCTGGCCATCCCTGTCGCGGGTTGTGAGAAATGGGCGAAAGCACAGTGCCCGCACTTTTACACTTCTTTTTTCTTCCGGAACCGTTTAACCGGAGGGTGACATGCACCCCTTCTAACTACTGTGTGGGAAATGAGCTTTTGTCTAGCATCGAGCGTTTTGCGCTCAGAATCCGTGCGTTTCGGATAAGTTGCAGTAAGGGGGTAGATGAAAACGCATCGTAAAGAATGCGTTTACTCTGGATATAAGAAGTTTGAGGTTAGGTTTTACGACGGATAGGGCAGGTTAGCGAATCACTTGGTCACGACGAGGTGATCTCACCGTTCTTTAGCCAATACATTATTGTCTCGCGGATAAAAATGCGGTGACGCTTTGATATTGGCCTAGATGGGATTTCTCCGGCCTCCGCCTTGGCATAAACGGTTCGGGGAGCATAATGGAGAATCTTTCCAACGCAGACGACGCATATCGTGATGCTAGTT
>JAYWEN010000214.1:0-5116 GCA_043779245.1 Elusimicrobiota bacterium
CCTTAGCGCGTTCACTCTCATCTCCTGGAAAGAAACGCCGATGACCGACGTTTTTCGCCGAAAAACCTGCCGACTTTGTGAATCCAGCCGGATCGAACAAGCCTTGGCACTTACTCCGACGCCGATTGCCGATGCTTATCTGCCTGCGTCTCGCCGCCATGAGGTTCAAGCCGTTTATCCCTTAGATCTTTTTTTATGCCTTGAGTGCGGCCACCTACAACTCGTGGATGTGGTCGATCCAAAACTACTATTCGAAAACTATCTCTATGTCACAAACAGTTCCTTAGGGTTAGTCGAACATTTCCGAAAACTGGCCGAGAACGTGATTGCTCAGTTCAAACCCGTCAAGAACGCACTCGTCGTGGAAATGGGCAGCAATGATGGCGCTTACCTAAGAGCTTTTAAAGAAAAGGGTCTGCGCGTGCTTGGAGTGGATCCCGCGAAAGAAGTCGCCCTAAAAGCAACAGAATCCGGTATCGAGACGATCGCGAATTTTTTCACGTCCTCTTTAGCCAAGACCATCCGTCAAAGTCATGGTGAGGCTGCGTTATTCGTCGCGAACAATGTATTCGCCCACTCCGACCAACTTCCGGATATGTTGGATGGCGTCAGAGACCTTCTTACTCAAGACGGTGTTTTCATTTTCGAAGTGGCCTATCTACTCGACCTGGTCGAACGAAAACTGTTCGATACGGTGTACCACGAACATTTAAGCTATCACTCCGTGAAGCCCCTTCAAGCGTTTATGGCGCGCCACGGAATGGAACTTGTCGATGTCCAGCGCAATGCCTCCAAGGGCGGAACTATTCGCTGTACCGCGCAACGCAAGGGTGGCCCACGGAACGTCTCTTCATCGATCACTGAATTACTCGCACTGGAAAATCGCGCCAAGATCCACGAGGTCAATACGTACAAGACGTTAGCCAACGATATCGACATTATGAAGACGCATGTTCAGAAACTCCTGACCGAATTAAAAGCGTCGGGCGTCTCGATGGCTGGCTACGGCGCCTCTCCCAGCGTCACCACTTTCCTCTATCAGTTTGGATTGGCTCCCTTCGTTGATTATTTGGTCGATGACAATCCGCTCAAACAAAACACATTCAGTCCCGGATTACATCTTCCGGTGCTCTCAAGGGACGTGCTCTCCCAACGTAAACCCGATTACATCGTTGTTTTGGCCTGGGCCTATGCCGAGCCGATCATTCGCAACAATGAAGCGTTCTTAAATCAGGGCGGGCAATTCATTGTTCCGTTTCCTACCGTTCGAAATGTCGCGAAGACAGTCAACGCCTGATGGCCTCGCCTACCGGAAAACCATCCCTCTCAATTGTCATTGCCGCCTACAATGAAGAGGGAAATCTGCAGGATTCCATTCAGGCCGTCGTGGATGCACTCAAGGATCGCTTTAGTTCGTACGAAATTCTCGTGGTCGATGACGGCAGCATCGATGGTACATCCGCCATCGTCCAAAAAATGTCGGCTGCAAACCCCAGCATTCAGCTGATCCAAAATGAACACAACAGCGGAATGGGATTTAGCCTGTGGAAAGGCATGAGACGGGCCACCAAAGACTATGTCACCTCTTTTCCCGGTGATAACGGCTTGGATGGAAAGTCTTTTGCCGAAATGCTTCAGCTCATTGGTCAAGCCGATGTCATCGGCTACTACATTGCCAATCCGGAATTTCGCTCCATGAGCCGCCGCTTCATCTCTCATGCGTTCACAACGCTAATGAATGCTTTGTTTGGACTCCGACTCCGCTATTACAACGGACATGCTATTTATAAAGCCGAGCACATCAAGAGCCTCAAAGTGCAATCGGCGGCTCATTCACTTTTAGCGGAAGTATTGATCCGTCTCCTGAAAGCCGGTCGCACCTATAAAGCCATCCCGACGATTCAGCACGAGCGGAAACATGGCACCACCAAAGCGTTTCGCTTCAAAACAATTCGTAGCGTCCTGGTCTCTGTCTTTTCCTTGTTCTGTGACGTTCGAGTAAAGGGAATCGTCGCGTGATCTATCTCCTCCTGAGTGCCGTCGCTGTGACTCTTTTCATCGGGCTTCACATCGCTTGTGTAAGACTCAAGCTTATGCGTTTTCAGCTTCGCCCCCTGATTGTGATCTCGCCCATGTCTGTCGTGTTTTATCTCGCACTCGTATTCGCTGTGCGTCGATGGGCCCCGAGCGCTTGGACTGATCCACAAACCTTTATGGGCACAACGCTCATGCTCAGCTCTCTTGTGATCTGCATTTCGCTGTGTTTGATCTATATGGGCGAATGCAACATGGTGGAATATGAAAGTCCCTCCATGCGCATCATGCGTTTTATGGACAATCAATCCAGCAGACGCGCGACCTATGCGGATTTAAAATCCCACTTTAGTAACAACGATCTCATCTTGAATCGACTTGACGATTTGGTGGCCGCAGGACACATTGCCTATTCCGAAGGCCACTACCGACTTCTTGAGAGGGGAGTCCTCTCCGCCAAACTGATTGGGTCGTATCGCGCTCTTCTGCGCCGAGGATTCGGCGGATGATGAATCGCCTCGATCTTTGGATCGTCATCGCGTCTCTCATAGGCCTCGTCATTTTCTTGATGGCGCATATTCTTATTTTTCGGTACAAGAAACCCAAAGGCGTTGAACGAACCATCCAGATTTCATTCGCTCTAGGCATTCTAGCCGACGTCGGCTCGATGCTCGTCTGGGGTGGCGCGTCATCCTGGCCGCTCTTGGGACTGGGCGTTTTCATGTCGCTGGCCATTTTTGCGATGTGCTTTTTTAATTATATGAGCCTCGTGTTTGGGATGGGGGAAGTGGCGATTCGTGTCAGACTGATTCGTGAGATCGATGCACGTCCCACGGGATCGGCGACACTCGAAGAACTCTATCAGAAGTACAACACCGATATGATTCTCACGGCGCGGCTGGCACGACTCACGGCCGCAGGTTATTTACGGTTGGAGAACAATTACTACCGAATTCAAAGTCGTTTGCTTTTTCTGCACTCTCATCTCTTAAAAACAATTAGAACGCTAATGGGCTTGCGTTAGCGGCGCGTCAGCACCACACACTCCGCTTTTTCGGGGTTCCCTAACGCCGGCCAGGTATAAACAATTTTGTTAAACTCCATTATGATGGGACTAATCTTCTTTTGTTCTTCATAGGACGTCATGGTTGAAAACTTATACTTCGACCAATCGAACTGATCACTACTGATTGTCCTGGGCCTGCCATCCTCATCATTCACAATTAAATATTGAATCGATCGTTCCTGAATGATGGAGGGAATCTGAGGAATCGTAATGCCTTTGTAGCCAATTCCGATGCCAGGATAATAGACGAGCGGGTAAAATGTGGCTTCCCACTGCGTACCGCCACCAAAATATCCCAAAATCACCGACTTCGGTTTTCCTGCTAACTCTTCCAGCTTCTTAGAAGCATTTAAATAAAAATAGGACGGATGCCTCAAAACAGGAAGAACGAGTTTGTTGTCGCTCACAAACGAGCACACGATTAGAAGAAAGCCAATGCCGCTCACCACCCTCGATCCAGGCCACCGCATTCGGCCTTTGAGGTGATGACAACCCCAGAGAACAATGGCCCAAAGCGGGAAAAAAGCCATTTCAAAAAGTCCGGCGCGGACCACATGATCGCGACTCATCAAGGTCGCAAATGTCTGAATCGTAAAGGGGAATACATGAATGGGAACTTCGGCATTGCGCAAGAATGCAAAGACGAACGCTTTCGTGCAAAACCATGCGATCAAGCTGCCGACAAAAAGTGTGGATCCCGCCCAAATTCCGCTTTCTTGAGAGCGTCCCGATCGAGGGCGGTCCATCAGCCATTGGAGTCCACGTGACGCCAGAATAATCGCCGGAACAATTAAATGCGATGCGCGTCGGGCCGTGCTTTCTGACCCCAGCAACAAATGAAATCCAAGCTCTCCGGTAAACACCCAAAATAAAATGAAATCCAATCGACCTAAACGGCCGCGTGTCTTGAACTCTGCCAAAAGTCGCGTTTGGTAATCCTTAATTTCTTTCAAAGAAATCAGGCTTCGCACGGGAGGAACAAGAGTTCCCGCCGGCCAGTCCCACAAAAAGGCAAGCGCGACCGCCCCGGTGGCCAAATACAGGTAAGGCATCACAGCAAAGGGGCCGACAAACGCCGTGCCGGAAGGGAGCCCCATCAATTCGCCCCAATGATCACCGCGAATAAAGGTACGTCCCAAGGCATAGCCGAAGAATAAACGGAACCATCGTTTGAAATTAAACGCAACAAACACGGCATAAGGGATGGCCACCGTCAGGACTCCGACTAGCCAGCGTTTTCGCAAGAGAGGACCCTTTTCCTCATGCATGAAAGAAGTGGCTAAACACAGCAGAGTAAGTGGCACGGTGGAAAGCACCGAAGAGGATTTGATGCCCATGGCAATCACACTTAAGAAACCGATCCAAAAATAACCTCGCGTCTCTAAAATGCAGTGAAACAGAAGCGCGATCATCAGAATTTGACATGGAATCAAATAAGACTCCAAAAAGCCGCCGCGCGAATAGGCCACAAGCACAACATTCACGACCGAAAAAAGAGCGGCGAAAAGGGCTACTTTTTTATCGAAATAACGAAATCCGATAGCCATCAGTCCAACAATCGACGCAATACCAAGAATGCACGATGGAGAACGCATGATCGCGTAATGCGAGCCGAAACATTTCACGAGGATGTAGCAGAGAAGATTCGGGAAGGGGGCAATTACGTAAGTATGCATCCAGTCTTCTGGCAATAAATGACCAAACAGGGCATACAACCGTCCGGACTGGAGCCACCCTTCATCGCCGGGAGCCGGCTCAATCATGAGCTTGAGTTCAAACAAAAGATCCGAACGAAAATAGACTGCTCTTAAGTAAACCGCATAGATTAAAAGGAGAGACAGAATTCCGAGCAACCAATAAGGTCTGGATGAACGAGATACAGCGCTAGACATTGGCGGATTATACTACAATGAAAAACGATTGAAATGCGTCGAATTATCAACCTAATTAGAGATCCGAAGATGTATTTCTTATGTGGAGCTTATGTTGTTCTACAAGCTCTCTTTAATTTTTATC